>DASTYT010000105.1 GCA_035764725.1 Candidatus Methylomirabilota bacterium
AGCTCCGCGGCGTCGTGGAGGCGGGCATCGACGGCCTGCTCGTGACGGGGTTCGTGGCCGAGCGCACGCGCCTCATCCGTGCGCTCGGGGACGAGGTGTTGCCGCGGCTCGGCTGAAGGCGCAACCCCTGAGGCGCCCTCAGCCCGCGACGGCCTCCACGCGCGCCGGCACGTGCTTGTGCCAGGGCGTGCCCGCAAACCAGTCGCGATCCTCGCTCGCGGTGAGCTCGTTCGGCGCCGCGCCGGTGAGCACGGGCGCACCGTGGTCATCCGGATAGTCGAGGCCGAGCCCGTTCGGCAGCGACACGTGCCCCGGCTGCATGGTGTCCGAGACCTCCACCGCCACCGTGACGCTGCCGCGCTTGGTCGTGACGCGCGCGGTGGCGCCGTCGGCGAGGCCGAGGCGGGTGGCGTCGGCGGGGCTCACCCGTAAGGCGCCCGCCGCGTCCTTCTTCCGCCACGCGGGGTCGCGGTACACGGTGTTGGCGGTGAACGAGCGCCGCTCGCCCGCGGACAGCACGAACGGAAACGCGGGATCGGGCGGGGGCGGCGGCTCGGTGGCGAGCAGCGCGAGCTCCCCGAGCAGCTCGGGCACGTGGAGATTCACGGTCCCGCCGCGGGCGCGCATGCGGCGCCATACGTTCTCGTGCGTGTCCGTGGCAAAGGTCAGCCCCGACCGGCTCTCGAGGATGCGGGCGAAGAGCGCCTCGCCCAGCTCGTGATCCGGCGCCTCGATGCCCGCGCGGCGCACGGCGTCGGGATGACGGAGGGCCAGGCGCTGGGCCGCGCCCCAGAGCACGGCGGCGGGCGCGGCGCCGTCGGGTAGGGTGGGGCCGAGCGTCCGGTAGAGGAGCACGGGCGCCAGCTCGAGCAGCTTCGGATTGGCGGCCGTCGCGCCGACGAAGGCGGCGGCGAACGCCGCCCGCCCCTGCGCGGCGGCCTCGCGAAGCGGCGCCAGCTCGACCTCGGTGACGGCGCCCAGCGCCTCGCAGAGGCGCGCATGGATCTCGGGCTCGGGCAGGAGATCGCTGCCGGGCGGCGGATCGAGCACGGGCCGGCGCAGGTGGAAGTAGTTGGCGGGGAACTCGAAGTTGAAGAACGTGGCCTCCCACTTCTCGTACTGGCTGGGCGTGGGCAGGACGTAGTCGGCCAGCCGCGCGGTCTCGGTCATCGCGACGTCGATGACGACCACGCACTCGAGGGCACGCAGCGCCTCGCGCATGCGCCGGCTGTCCGCGAGCGAGTGGGCGGGATTGGCGGACTCCACGATCATCGCCCGGTAGCGGTCGGGGTGCTCGGTGAGGATCTCCTCGGCGATCACGTTGCAGGGAACGAGGCCCGCGATGATCGGCGCCTTCGCGACGGGGCTCACGTCGCCGCGCGTGCTCGAAGGCGCGATGGGGATGAGCGGCAGCGGGAGATTGTTGCCGCCCCGGTTGCCGAAATTGCCCGTCAGCAGCCACAGCAGGCTGTCCAGGTAGCTATTGAGCGTGGAGTGGCGCGTCATCTGCGTCCCGAGGTCCTCGAACACCGCCAGCCCGCGGGCGGTGGCGAGCCGGCGCGCGGTCGCGCGCACCCGCTCCTCGGGGATGCCCGCGATCGCGGCGTAGCGGGCGACCGGCACCGCCTGCAGCGCGGCGATCGCTTCGTCCGCGCCCGTCGCGTGCTCGGCCAGCCAGGCGCGCGCGTGAAGCCCTTCCTGCACGATGACGCCGGCGAGCGCGGCGAGGAGCCACGCGTCCGTGCCCGGGCGAAGCTGCAGGTGGATGTCGGCCAATTCCGCGGTCTCGGTGCGCCGCGGGTCGATCACGATGAGGCAGCGCGCGGGATCGGCGGCGATGGTCTTGAGCACGGTGCGGGCGCGGGGCACCCCATGCGACTGCCACGGGTTCTTGCCCACGAAGAGCGCGACTTCGCAGTGGTCGAAGTCGCCGCCGGGAATGCCGCCCACCGTCTGCTCGCCCACCCACGCCCAGCCGGTCTTCTCCTGGGCGAGGGCGTTCGAGCGGAACTTCATGCCGAGCGCGCGGCGGGTGGCCGATGCGTAGACCCCGCACAGGTGATTGCCCTGTCCTCCCCCGCCGTAATAAAGGATGCGCTCGCCGCCGTGCGTGTCTCGAATCGCGCCCAGCCGGGCGGCGATCTCCCGGATGGCGGTGTCCCAATCGATGACCTCGAAGGTGCCGTCGGGACGCCGCCGCAGCGGGTGGGTGAGGCGGTCGCGCGCGTTCTGGTAGTGGTCGAGCCGCAGGGCTTTCTCGCAGTGATACCCCTGCGAGGCCGGGTGTGCCCGGTCACCACGGACGCGCTCGAAGCGACGGCCGTCGCTGGCCACCTGGATCTCGATACCGCAGTTGACGGAACAGAGGATGCACGCCGTGGTGTGCCAGGTCCCGCTCGCCGCTGACGCCATAATGACCCCCCGGGGAACACGTCGCCTGTCGGTGCCTCTTGGGATGCCCCGACTCTACCGTTGGTCGCAAGGCCTGTCGACGCGGTCGCGCAACCCGCCGGGTCGCGGACCCCCCGGCCCTTCTGGCACACTGGGGCATGGCCAACTCCCCATTGGCTGGTCAGCCCGCCCGGCCCGAGATGCTCATCGACGTCGCGGGGCTCGAGCGCGCGTACTACGAGCGCACCCCGGACGTGGGCGATCCCGATCAGCGTGTGGCCTTCGGCACCAGTGGTCATCGAGGCTCGCCGCTGCGCGGCTCGTTCAACGAGGCGCACATTCTCGCGACGGCGCAGGCGATCTGCGACTACCGGCGCGCCCAGCGGCTGGACGGGCCGCTCTACATGGGCAAGGACACCCATGCGGTGTCGCGGGCCGCGGAGCGGACCGCGCTGGAGGTACTGGCCGCGAACAGCGTCGAGACCATTATTCAGGTCGAGGATGGTGTCGTTCCTACGCCGGTGATCTCGCATGCCATCCTCGTTCACAATCGGGGGCGCACCACCGGCCTCGCCGACGGCATCGTCGTCACGCCCTCGCACAATCCGCCCGAGGACGGGGGATTCAAGTACAACCCGCCGAACGGGGGCCCCGCCGACACGGACGTGACCAAGTGGGTGCAGGACCGCGCGAACGCCCTGCTGCGCGACGGTAATGCCGGCGTCAAGCGGGTGCCGTTCGAGCAGGCGGTCCGGGCCGCCACGACGTATCAGCGCGATCTCATCCAGCCTTACGTCGAAGGCCTCCCCGACGTGATCGATGTGGAGGCGATTCGCGGGGCGCGGCTGCCCCTCGGCGTGGATCCGCTCGGCGGTTCGTCACTGCCTGTGTGGATGCGGATCAACGCCGTGCACGGGCTGGACCTCGCCATCGTCAACCCGACCATCGACCCACGCTTCGCCTTCATGACCCTCGACTACGACGGCAAGATCCGCATGGATTGCTCGAGCCCCTACGCGATGGCGCGCCTGGTCGGTCTCAAGGACCGCTACCGGGTGGCCTTCGCCAACGATCCGGATGCGGATCGCCACGGGATCGTGACCCCTTCCGGCCTCATGAACCCGAACCACTATCTGGCGGTCGCCATCCACTACCTGCTGACGACGCGCACGGGCTGGCCCGCCGGCGCCGCGGTGGGTAAGACCGTGGTGAGTAGCGCCATCATCGATCGCGTGGTCGCGAAGGCGCGGCGGCGCCTCCTCGAGGTGCCGGTCGGGTTCAAGTGGTTCGTGGGCGGGCTGCTCGACGGCTCGCTCGTCTTCGGCGGCGAGGAGAGCGCGGGCGCGAGCTTTCTCCGCCGGGGCGGCGGCGCCTGGTCGACCGACAAGGACGGGCTCATCCTGGACCTGCTCGCGGCCGAGATCACCGCGCGGACCGGCCGCGACCCCGGCGAGCACTACCGCGCTCTGACGGCCGAGCTCGGCGCCCCCGTCTACACGCGCATCGACGCCGCGGCCACTCCCGAGCAGAAGGCGAGACTCGGCAAGCTCACGCCGGACGCGGTCGCCGAGTCGAAGCTGGTGGGCGAGCCCATCACGGCCAAGCTGACCCGGGCCCCCGGTAACGACGCGCCCATCGGTGGCCTCAAGGTCATCGCGACCAGCGGCTGGTTCGCGGCGCGGCCCTCGGGGACCGAAAACATCTACAAGATCTACGCCGAGAGCTTCAAGGACGAGGCCCACCTGGCCGCCATCGTGAAGGAGGCGCAGGCCATGGTGGATCAGGCCCTTCGCTAGGCCGGGCCGGCCACCCCGCGAGGGATCCGCCGGCGATTGTCGAATCCCCGGGAGCGCATTCGACCACAGGCGAGAATGACGGCCGTGCTGCGGCGCGGCGAAAGGGGCTATCGATGAGCGGAGTGCGAGTGCTGGTCGGCACGCGGAAGGGCGCCTTCATCCTCACGGCGGACGGCAAGCGGGACCGATGGGACGTGAGCGGCCCGCACTTCGGGGGCTGGGAGATCTACCACCTCAAGGCTTCGCCGGCGGATCCCAACCGGATCTTCGCTGCCCAGTCGTCGGGCTGGTTCGGGCAGATCATGCAGCGCTCGAGCGACGGCGGGAAGACCTGGGAGACGGTGGGCAACAAGTTCGCCTACGACGGACCGACCGGCACGCATCAGTGGTACGACGGCACGCCGCATCCCTGGGAGTTCGCCAAGGTCTGGCACGTGGAGCCCTCGCCGACCGACCCCGACACCGTGTACGCGGGAGTCGAGGACGCCGCGCTGTTCCGCTCCACCGACGGCGGGCAGACCTGGCACGAGCTGGCAGGGCTGCGCACGCATTCGACGGGCTCCTCCCTCTGGCAACCGGGGGCGGGCGGCATGTGCCTGCACACCATCCTGCTGGACCCGAAGACCCCGGGTCGCATCTTCGTCGCGATCTCCTCGGCCGGGGCCTTCCGCTCGGACGACGGGGGCACGACGTGGCGGCCCATCAACAAGGGGCTCAAGTCCGAGGGCATCCCCGATCCCAACGCCGAGGTGGGGCACTGCGTGCATCGCATCGCCATGCATCGCTCGCGACCCGGCACGCTCTTCATGCAGAAGCACTGGGACGTGATGCGCAGCGACAACGCCGGGGATACCTGGCAAGAGGTCAGCGGCAACCTCCCCTCGGATTTCGGCTTCCCCATCGACGTGCACGCGCACGAGCCCGAGACGATCTACGTGGTGCCGATCAAGAGCGACTCCGAGCACTATCCCCCGGACGGCAAGCTCCGCGTGTACCGGAGCCGCACCGGCGGCAACGAGTGGGAGGCGCTCACCGACGGCCTGCCCCAGCGTCACTGCTATGTGAACGTGCTCCGCGACGCGATGGCCGTGGACGCGCTCGATCCCTGCGGCGTCTACTTCGGCACCACGGGCGGCCAGGTCTTCTGCTCGCCGAACGGGGGCGATCGCTGGACGCCCATCGTCGAGCACCTGCCGTCCGTGGTGGCGGTGGAGGTGCAGAGCCTGCCATGATCCGCGTCGTCCTGCCCACGCATCTGCGTACGCTGGCGCGCGTCAACGGCGAGGTGAAGGTGGCGGTGGCGACCCCCGTCACCACCAGCGCGGTGCTCGACGCCCTCGAGGACGCCTACCCCATGCTGCGGGGGACGATACGCGATCAGGTCACCAAGAAGCGGCGGCCCTTCATCCGCTTCTTCGCCTGCGAGGAGGATGTCTCCCACGACGGTCCCGACACGCCGCTGCCGGAGGCGGTCGTGTCGGGCGCCGAGCCCTTCCTGGTCGTGGGCGCGATGGCCGGGGGCTAGTCCACTGCCGACTAGTCCCCATCGGACACGCCGTGGCGGCGCAGCACCTCCTTGACGGCGTCGCTCCCGAAGAGCATCCGCTTCCGCGGGCGCGAGCCCGCCGCGATGAGGAGCTCGACCACCGCGGGATAGTCCCCGTGAGTGATCTCCTCCGGCAGCTTCCGCCGGATCCCCGGCGCGGAGGGCGTCGAGCAGCGCCTTGGCCTGCTTGCGGTCGAACTCCAGGGAGGGACGGGGCGGGATCGGCCTGATGGTCGTGGAGACGCCTCCTTCATTGCCCCGCCTCCGCATGCCGGGCGGTGAAGGGGTCGTGGGACCGCCAGTCGCCGTGAGCTCGCTACATGTGGGACATTCCCTTCACGCGGACCGTGGGCCGCCTGACCGGCCGGCCTGGTCCCACCGTGCCAGCGATCGCGATCCCCGTCAAGAGAAGCGGGCGAGCGGCGCGCGTCAGGCCGAGGCGCCGGCCGCCTCGCGCAATGCCGCGCGCGCGAGGAGCCGCGTTGAATCGAGCGTGGGCAGGGGCGAATCGCCCGGGCTCACGAGCAGGGGAAACTCGGTGCAGGACAGCGCGACCGCGTCACAGCCGCGCGTCTTCCCCGCGCGGATGACGTCCACGAAGTAGGCGCGCGTGGCGTCCTCGAAGCGCCCGTAGACGAGCTCGTCCATGGTATGGCGGTTGATCTGCTCGCGCGTGGCCGCGTCCGGGATCTCGTGGGCGATGCCGGCCGCGGCGAGCTTGGTCGGATAGACAGGGCCCTCCATCAGATAGCGGGTGCCGAGCACGAGCAGCCGGCGGTACCGCTCGCGCGCGGCCGCCGCCGCGACCTCTTCGGCGATGTGCAGCCACGGGAGCGGCGAGCGCGCCCGGACGAGGTCCAGGCCCTGATGCGCGGTGTTGTCCGGGCAGATCAGGAAGTCGGCGCCCGCGCGCGCGAGCTTCTCGGCGGAAGCCAGCAGCATCGCGCCGACCTCGTCCCAGCGGCCCGCCTCGATAGGGACCATCCATTTGGCGAGCGGGTAGGTGTGTGTCACGACCTCGGGATGGCCGTGGCGCCCGAAGAGCGTGGCGCCTTCCACGCAGATGGTCCGGTAGCACAGGGCGGCGCCTTCCGCGCTCACCGCCACGATTCCGATGCGCTTCGCCATGTCGACTATCATAGCCTCATGCGACAGGCGTGGCGCCTGCTCACCCGCACGGTGAGCGACTTTTATGCGGATCGGGCGCAGCGGACGGGCGCTGCGGTCGCCTACTATACGATCTTCACGCTGGCGCCCGGCCTCGTCATCGTGATGGCGCTGGGCGGCTTCCTGATCGGCCCCGGCGCCGAGGCGAGCATCATCGCGCAGTTCCGCGAGCTGACGGGCGAAGGGGGCGCGCAGGCCATCGAGGCCATGGTGCGGAGCGCGCGCGCCACCACGCCGGGCGCCACCGGGGTGGCCCTGGCGCTGGCGACCCTGAGCTTCGGGCTCTACGGTGTGTTCGGCGAGCTCCAGGATGGGCTCAACACGATCTGGCGCGTGCCCCCCAGGCCGGCGCGCCGCATTCGCGACATGGTGAACGAGCGCTTCTGGTCCTTCGTCGCCGTGGTGGGCACCGGCTTCCTGCTGCTACTCTCGCTCGTGGTCACGGCATGGCTGACCGTGGTGGCCACGTACGTGAGCCACCTCCTCCCCGGGTCGGCCCTCGCGCTCGAGGCCGTCCATGCCGTGGTCTCGGCGGTGCTGCTCACGCTCGCCTTCGCGCTGATCTTCAAGCTCTTGCCCGACGTGAATCTCGCCTGGCGGGACGTGCTGGTAGGCGCCGCCGTCACCTCGCTGCTCTTTCTCGTGGGGACGCTTCTGATCGGCCTCTACCTCGTCAAGTGGGCAGTGGGCTCCGCCTACGGCGCCGCGGGCTCCCTCGTGGTCATCGTGGTGTGGGTGTATTACTCGGCGCAGATCCTCCTCCTCGGCGCGGAGTTCACCAAGGTGTGGACGACGGACGTCGAGAAGGCGATCAGACCCCTGACGGCCGCGGCCGAGGAGGGACTGGAGACGCGGCGCTCGTGACCGCCGCCTTCACGCCCGATCCGCCGCTCTTCGAGCCCGTGGCCATGCCGCCCGCGTGGCCGGCGCGGCCGTGGATCTACGGCAACGTCATCACGTCGCGGAACGGCATCGTCACGTGGGCGCGCGTCGGGCCCCACGACGATCCCATCCGGGCGATCGCGGGGGGCGACTTCACGCGCCCGGCCCGGCGCGCCGACATACGCCTCATGCGCCGGCTGCGCGCCGCTGCGGACGCCGTCTCCTTCGGGGCCCAGACGCTGCGCGATCAGCCGGAGCTGATCGGCGGGGTGGCCGACGCCGGCGGCGACCTCGGCGCGACCCTGGTGCGGTACCGCGCCGACCGCGGGCAGGGGCCGGTGCCGCTACAGGTCGTCTACACGGAGTCGGGTGGCCTGGATCTGCGCGTCCGGCTGTTCAACACCCCCGGGGTCGGGGTAGTCGTCGTGACGACGGAGGAGGGGGCGCGGGTGCTGCGCGCGCGAGGCAGCGAGGCGCGCGGCGTGCGGCTCCTCGTGGTCGGCGCGACCCGCGTGGACGCCCGCGGGCTCGTCGAGGCCCACGAGCGCCTCTTCGCCGACGCGGGCGTGCGGCATCTCGCCTGCGAGGGCGGCGCCGTGGTGCTCGATGCGCTGCACGAGGCGGGGATCCTCGACGAGCTGTTCGTCACGGTGTCGGACGTGGAGATCGACCCCGGCGCGCATGCGGCGGTGAAGCGCATCGCCGCCCTCGCCACCGGAGCGGGACGGCTCATCGCCGAGGGCCGGAGCTCCGCGGACGCCGGCTATCGCTTCCAGCGCTGGCGCTTCAACGAGCGCTAGCCGGCCAGCTCGCGCCGCACCTGCTCGCGGTCGAACCCCGCGCCGGCGAGCGCGCGGAGGATCAGCGCGACGTGCTTCTTCGTGAGGTCCTGCGGCCCGTGGCCGGGGAGCGTGACCTTCACCCCGCCGGGACCCTCGTACTGCACATGGCCGGTCATCCCGCCCTTCAGCGCGTGGAAGCCGTGCTTGAGGAGCCACGTCTCCATCTGGCGGCGAGTGACCTGGCCGGCCATGCGCGCCTGGACTCCTTCAGCCGCGGTCGAGCCCCGCGAGCGCGGCGCGACAGGCGGCGGACAACGGCTCCATGCCCAGCTCGTCGGCGAGGGCGGCCGCCCGGACGTAGTGCTCGCGCGCGGCCGGGGCCTCCCGCGGGCTGCGCCGCACCGCCACCGCGCCGGCGAGGCGCAGGGCGAGCGCCTCGTTGCCGCGCTCCTGATGCTTGCGCGCGAGCTCGACGGCTTCGTCGGCGAGGGCGCCGGCCTCGTCGACGCGGCCGGCCAGGAGAAGCGCCTCCGCGAGCCGCGTCACCTCGCTGGCGTGGTTGACCATGCTGCCGCTGGCACGCGACGCCTCGATCGCTTGCCGCATCAAGGCCTCGCCCTCTTCGAAGCGGCCGGAGTGGGCATAGGCGTAGCCGAGGATCGACGCGATGTTCGGGTACCAGGCGGGCAGCTTCCACGTGCGGCAAAGATCCAGGCTCCGCTCGAGCTCGGCGATCGCGCGCGCCAGGTCCGGTCCGTGGGCCAGATGAAAGCCCGCCGCATAGTGCGCCACCATGAGCGCGAGCGGCTGCTCGGCCTGGCGCGCGACGCGGAGCCCTTCCTGCGATTGCGCCTCGGCTTCGTCGAAGCGTCCGAGGCGCGTGAGCGAGGAGATCAGCCAGAGGCGGAAGAATACGGACGCGGGTCCGGGCAAGCCGAAGCGTCGCAGCTCGAGGCCGTCCTTCAGCACCTCGACGCCCTTGCTGAGCAGATCGACGGCCCGTCGATAGTCGCCGCGGGCGAAGCACACCGAGCCGAGATAGCCGTTGATCAGCATCTCGAGCTCCAGATCTCCCACCTCGGGCACGAGGGCCAGCGCCCGCTGCCCCTGCTCGATGGACTGGTCGGGCATCCCGAGAATGGAGAAGTCTCGAATCATATAGGCGAGGATCCACCCGAGCCGGCGACGATCGTCGAGACGGAGGGCGAGCGCTTCGGCCTCCTTGAGATTGTCGAGGTCGCGGGCGATCTGTCCGAGGGGGAAGAGCGAGCTCCGGAGCGCGAGACGAAGATCGATGGCATGGGCGAGGCGATCAGGCGTCTCGGGCAGTCGGGCCAGCGAGGCGAGCGCTTCCTCCAAATGGGCGACCGCGTCGCGATAGGCGGACCGGGCCGCCGCCTTGACCGCGGCGGCGTGGGAGTGCGCGACGGCCTGGCTCCACAGCTCCCCCTGGATGGCGTGGCGCGCGAGCCGCTCCGCGTGCTCGGGAAGGCGCTCCGCGTAGTGCTTCTCCATAGCGGCGACGATTCGCGCGTGAAGCGCGCGACGTTGCCCCTGGAGGAGGCTTCCATACGCCACGTCGCAGCTGATCACGTGGGTGAACGCATATTCCATCTCGGGATACAGGCGGGACTCGCACAGGAAGCCCGCCTCGCGGAGGCGCATGACGCTGGCCATCAGCGCCTCGGGGGTGTCGTCGGACACCATCCGGAGAAGGTCGATCGGTACGTTGGGCCCGATCACCGAGGCGGCCTGGAGGAGCCGTTTGTCCTCGGCCGCGAGACCGTCGACGCGGGCGGCGACCACGGACTGAACGGTGGGCGACACCTCCACGCGATCGAGGGGCTTGGCAAGCCAATAGTGACCGGGCTCGCCGGCGAGCACGCCCGCCTGGGCGAGCGTCCGCACACTCTCCTCCAGGAAGTAGGGGTTGCCTCCGGTCTGCTTCGCGACGGCTTCGGCCAAAGGGGCGAGGGCGGGATCGGGGCCGAGGAGCACCCCGAGGAGCTCCTGGGCCCCGGCGGAGTCGAGGGGGTCGAGACGAAGCTGCGTGAACGAGGTCTTGCTGCCCCAGGGCAGCTGATACTCGGGCCTACAGTTGACGAGCATCCCGATGCGCGCCGTGGCCAGCTTCTCGACGAGGGTGTCGAGGAACGCCTCGGTTTCCCGATCCACCCAGTGCAGGTCCTCCAGCACGACGAGGAGGGGCTGCTCCTGGCTCTCCCGAAGGAGGAGTCGCCGAACGGCCTCGCCGATCTGCGCGCGCCGCTGAGGTGGATCGAGCTCCGCCCAGTGCGCATCCTGGACGGGAATGTCCAGCAGGGCGAGGAGGGGAGCCGCGTACTCGGCGAAGCGGGGATCGAGGGCGACGAGCCGATCGGTGACTTTTTCCCGGATCGTCGTCGCATCGTCCCGATCATCGACCTGGAAATAGACCTGCAGGAGGCGGCGCAGGGGCAGATAGGGCGTCCCCGTCGCATAGGACAGGGCGCTCGCCTCGAGCACGCGCCAGCCCGCGAGCTCGGGCGAGCGGGTGACTTCCCACACCAGGCGCGACTTGCCGACGCCCGGCTCTCCCACGAGCGCGGCGAGCTGGCCATGCCCTTGCTGGGCGCGAAGCAGGGTGGCGACGACCGCCTCGTACTCCTCGCGGCGTCCCACGAAGCGCGTCAACCCTCGCGCGGCCGCCGCGTGGAAGCGGAGACGCGCGGGCGTCACACCCGTGAGCTCGAAGACCTCGACGGGCTCCGACATCCCCCGGATGGGGACAGGCCCCAGTGCGCGCGTCTCGAAGAACCCCTCGGCGAGGCGGATGGTGGCGGCCGCGCAGAGCGCGGTACCCGGCTTGGCGAGCTTCTCCAGCCGCGCGGCGAGATTCGTGGTCTGACCGATCGCGGTGTAGTCCATGTCGAGATCGGATCCGATGGACCGTACGAGCACGTCGCCGGAGTTCAGCCCGACGCGGATCTGGAGCGGGATACCGTGACGGCGCTGGACCTCGTCTCCGTGCCGCGCGATGTGATCCAGCATGCGGAGGGCCGCGTAGCCCGCGCGGAGGGCGTGGTCCTCGAGGGCCAGCGGCGCGCCGAACAGCGCCATGATCCCGTCGCCGAGCACCTGATTGACGATGCCTTCGTAGGCGTGGACGGCTTCCATCATCAGCTCGATGACGGGATCGAGCAGGCGCCGCGCGTCCTCGGGATCGCGGTCCATCAAGAGCTCCATCGAGCTCTTGATGTCGGCGAAGAGCACGGTGACCTGCTTGCGCTCGCCCTGCATCGCGCTGCGCGACGTGAGGATGCGATCGGTCAGATGATTCGGCGTGTACCCCCGTCTCGGCCCGAAGCGGGCCGGGGCCCCGGCAAGCGAGGGGACGCCGGCGAGTGGCGCGCCGCACATGTCGCAGAAGCGGTTTTCCGGGGCGCACTTGGCCCCGCAGACCGGGCAGGCTCCGCCCAGGATCGCCCCGCAGTCGCGGCAGAACGCCGCGGTCGGACGGTTGTCGGTGCTGCAGCGTGTGCAGATCATGGGACGCTCGCCGCGAGCCGACCCGGCGTGGGCCGGGCCGGCCGGCGCAGATCCGACCTACTGTCCGGGCGCCTTGTAGAGAACCCGGGTGCTCGCCGCGCTCGCCATCGCCCCCATCATCTGCGGCCAGGGAAGGA
Organism: Candidatus Methylomirabilota bacterium; assembly: GCA_035764725.1. Lineage (NCBI taxonomy): Bacteria > Methylomirabilota (SeqCode) > Candidatus Methylomirabilota bacterium. Next base: position 12,230 of record DASTYT010000105.1, read on the forward strand.
TGCGGGTGGTCTTGAAGGCCGAGACGGCGCCGCCCGCGCTGATCGCGAGGGCGAAAGCGGCCGCGGCTTGATCGTCGGGGAAGGCCACCAGCAGCACGACGTCGTAGTCCCCGAACGCGCCGAACTTCTCCTTCGGGGTCGGGTCGACGTCGCACTCGAACGTGATCGTCGCGATGCATCCGCGCAGCTTGTAGATGAGGTCCTTCACGGCGGCCACGCGATTGCGCTCGTTGGCCCCCGCCTTGAGCAGGGTGTCCCACGCGGCGGACGTGTAGGAGAACTGGATCAGGTAGTACTGCTGCGCGGACGCAGCAGCAGTCGCGGTGCGCTTCCCGGGCTTCGGCTTGGCGGCCATGAGGGGTGTGCCTCCTTGATCGGCTCCGATGATCTGCCGGCCATCACGCCCAGGCCGAGGTGGGGCTCGGCGCAGACGGCGAAGGGACTACACCACAGCTACACGTGAGGAGCAAGGGCGGCGAGCGGGGCCGCCCTCACTTGCGGCTCGCTCCCGGTCCAGGAGCCTTCTTCGTGGTTCCACCTCCGCTGCCCGTCGTCTCCTTTGTCCCCCCCTTGCCGGCGCCGCGGTACTCGTCGAGGATCGTCTTGACCTCCTCGGGCGATTTGGCATCCACCAGCCGCTGCATGAGGTCGACCGGCCTGCCAAGCTCGACCCGCTCGATTGGCGCCGGTCCCTTGACCCCAGGGTCGGGGCCGCCTCCCGCGCCCTGCCCGTCGACCACGACGAACCAGACGACCGAGGCGCCGATGGCGACGTGTTTCATCGCCTGGGCGAAGTTGGTGAGGGCGCTGCTGCGCAGCTCCCACGTTTCCGCCTTGAGCTTCTCCTCCTCGGCCTCCAGCTTTTTGACCTCCGCGCGATCCTTCTGCAGGCCGACGACGTCGCGCACCGTCGTCTTCGGCGCGCGCTCGACCACCGAGCGCGCGAGACGGATCCGGGAGCCGGTGAATTGCGCGGCGGCCGTGTCCGCCATCTTCGTGGCGAGGTCCGCCGCATCGGTGTCCATCTCCCCGCGCGTCTTCCGCGCCCGGGTTCGCACGAACAGCTTCTTGAAGAACGAGCCTTCGAGATCCGGGTACTCGAGCACAACGTCGTAGTCGTAGGCATCCAGGACGCCGGCGAGCGCCCGCAGCACCGGCCACGGGGGACCGCTGCCCGCCGGGACATCCAGGTAGAGACACACCGGCAAGACTCGGTGCATCGTCACGTCATCGAAGGCGGACGCGTAGCTCGCTGCGAAGAGATGTTCGTAGAGCGCGGTGGTGAGCGGGCTCGGGGCGTGCTCGTATCCTGGTAAGATGGCGGGCGCCGCCGATGCACCGGGAGTGAGGGGCAACGGCATCGTGTAGACCGTCGGCCATCCGCGCATCATCTTCCGGATGAGGTCCTCGGGACGGGTCGATTTCGACGCCTCGCCGAAGCTGAATTTTTCGAATGCGCCGAGCTGGTTGGCTAGTCTTTGGATCTCCTGCGGCGACAGATAGTATTCAGGCACAGCCACAGCCTCCTCTTACGTCGTCAACATGGACTACGGGCAGCGCCTCGCCGATCATGCGCCCGAAGACCACCATCTCCGGGCTGGTCTTGCGATAGGCGTCCAGCGCCGTGAGCACCGCTTGGAAGTCCGAGGCGGGCGGCATCGCGGGGGCGGCGGGGAACGGGGGCAGCATCGCGAATACCGCGGGGATCTCGGCGTCCACCGCCTCGAGAAGCCGGCGGAAGGCCGCGCCGGTGTCGCCATCGTCCATCCGCTGGCGCAGCAGCGTGGCCACGTGGGCGAAGAAGCCGGGCCAGCCAGCGAGCATCCGGTAGAGCCCGGCCACGAAGGGCTGGCCGTCTACCGTGGTGCCGAGCGAGGTTAGGAGCGCGCGCGGCGCGGCGGGCAGCGCGGCCGGATCCACGAGGGCGGGCAGCGCGCCCAGGTCGGGCGGTGGCGCCCATGGCGCGCGCGCGGCGCCGTCCGTCGCCGTGCGTGTCGCGGGCCGCTCGCCCGCGAGCAGGCGCCGGAGCAGGCCGGACAGCACGAGGTTCACCGGGCTTACCCGGACGAAGCTTGCGCACGCGGCGCGGATCGCGCGCGCGCCCTCCGCGTCCACGCCCCATACGCGCAGCGCCTCACGCGGGATCGGCGCGAGGCTCGGCACCGCGAGCCCGTTGGCCGCGCGCCACGCCGCCGTCTGCGCCAGGCCGCTCGTGAAGGCCGGCCCCAGTGCGGCCCAGGTCCAGGGAAGCCAGCCCGGGCGTGTCGCCAGATGTCGCTGGAGCGAGGAGACATACGGCACGCCCCAGAGACGGCGAATCTCGGCGTAGATCGCCGCGATCTCGTCCCTCGCATCGGCTTCGCGCAGCTCGGCCAGCATGCGGCGGCGCCGGCCGCGGTCCGACGACGCGGCTAGGCCGGCATCCCCTCCGGCGGGTCCACGGGCACCGTGCCCATGTCGGCGGGCACGGAGACCTCGAGGATCTCGAGCGTCTCGGAGGTGGCGGTCTCGTTGTGGCGCAGGCCTCCGGGGATGTAGAGCGACTCGCCCTCCTGCACCCGCAGCGTCTGGCCGTCCTCGAACGAGAGATCGACCCAGCCCTTGAGCACGTAGACGAACTGGCCCTCGCACACGTGGTAGTGCCAGCCGGTAGGCTTGGTCATGCCCTGGGTCGCGCTCATCACCTGCGCGCGCATGCGCCCGCTGCTGGCGGCGGTCACGCCCAGATCCTGATACTTGAGGAAGGTGCGCCGCCCCGCGACGAAGGGCGCAGTGGCGGGCGTGGCGTGCGCGAGCTTGCCGGCGGGGATCGTGGTCGTGCTGTCCATGCTTGGCCTCCGCGGAAGAGAGTCAGGGACCAGACCGTGAATGGCTGGACTCTACCACGGAGGCAGGCAAGATGAAGTCCATGCGACCCGCTGCCGAGATTCGAATCCGCTGACCAGGGGAGGAGCCATCATGGCCGAGACGCTGTCCGCCGAAGCGAAGGCGCTGATCGACCGTCCCAATTTCGCTCATCTCTCCACGCTGATGCCCGACGGCTCGCCGCTGAGCACGCCGGTGTGGGTAGCGCGCGAGGGCGATCGCCTGATCGTCTGCACCAGCGAGGGCTCGTTGAAGGGACGCAACACCAAGCGCGATCCTCGCGTGGCCCTCTCCATCGTGGACTTCGGCAACCCCTACGAGGAGATCCAGCTCCGCGGACGGGTGGTCGAGCGCCGGCCCGACCCCGACCTTAAGACCATGGATCCGGTGTCGCACAAGTACATCGGCAAGCCGTTCCCGATGCGGAGCTACGAGGGCCGCGTGGCGCTGGTGGTCCAGGTGGACAAGGCGAAGTACACGAAGCTGCCGTTCGAGCACACGCCGCCCAAGCGCTGAGCCGGCCCGGCGGCGCGCCCGCTAGGCGGTGAAGGCGATGCGCCCGAACCGGGCCTCGGCGCTCGTGCGCGTGTCGTTGGTGTCGATGGATAGCGCAATGGCGCCGGGCGCCTCCGGCGCCTCGCCGAAGATCCGCCGGTAGTCCGCCACCACGTCGTGACGCTCGTCCGTCCAGCGGCCGAGCCCGGTCTCGCCGGATCGCGCCACCACGAAGGTCACCGTGCCGGTCTTGGTGCTTTTCACGATCGTGCCGGTGGGCAGCGCCGGGTCCCACACGTAGCCCAGGAGGCGCGAGCGCAGCAGGGCGGGGAAGCGCGGCCAGATCACGAAGATGTGACCGGTGGCGTCCGAGGTCGCGCGCTCGCGGAGATCGGCGCCCCGGGGCAGGCTCACGACCCTCCACGCCCAGGTGAGGATCGGCGTCACCGCGAGGTCCACGTGCAGCGCGTGGGCGATCGTGGAGTGGTCGCCCGCGCTGCGGAGCGTCAGGGCGCGGCGACCCTCGTCCTCCACCACGGTGAAGTCGTAGGCGGGGTGGCCGTGTGGCGTCTCGTACTTCTCCCAGCCCGGCGGCACGCCGTGGGCCCCAAGGGTCGCCCCGCTCCAGTCCTCGACGGTGGAGGGGGCGGCCGCGGCCGGCCCCATGCGCGCGAGGGGGCGCGCCAAGGCAGCCAACGTCGACGTGATGAGCAGCGCGCGCCGCGAGAGCATCCTTCAGTCAGCGTAGCAGAGTGCGGTGTAGGCTTCGGGGCATGGGCCTCGGGGAATGGCTCGACGCGCAGCTGTTCGAGCGGCGCATCGTGACGCTGACGGGCCCGCTCGACGACGGCGCGGCGACCCGGGCCGCGGGGGCGCTGACCGCGCTGGACGCCGACGGCGTCGAGCCCATCGAGCTCCACCTCGACAGTCCCGACGGTGCGCTCGGGGCGGCCTTCCTCGTGATCGACACGGTCGGCCTGCTGCGGGCCCCCGTCCGCGTCCGCTGCCGCGGCCAGGTCGGCGGCCCTGCCATCGGGATCCTGGCCGCCGCCGAGCGGCGGATGGCGGGGGCGCACGCTCGCTTCCGCCTCGCCCAACCCACCGCGCGCTTCACGGGGACGCCGGCGGAGCTCGAATCACGGAACCGGGAGCAGCAGGACCTCCTCTGGCGGCTGTACGCCCTGGTCGGCCGGCGGTGCCACCGCCCTGCCGAGGAGGTGGCCGAGGACATGCGCCGCGGGCGCTACCTGGATGCGGCCGAGGCCCTCGCCTATGGCCTCCTCGACGAGGTGGTTTGACAAGCGCGCGCGTGGCAGCCTAGCATCGGCCAGGCATCCGCGCGCCGGCCGCTCCGGACTCCCAGGAGGCATCACGTGGGCGAGATTCTCGGCTTGGGCATGACCCATTACCCGCCGCTCATCAGCCATGACCAGAACATGGCCGACATCCTCCGCGCGATCATGAAGGACCCCGGCCTGCCGGAGCGCTACCGGGATCCGTCCGGCTGGCCCGAGCCCATGCGGCGCGAGTACGCGGGCGACGGCGGCACCGCGGCGGCGGCCGGCCACCGCGCGAGCCTGCTGCGGCATTTCCGCCACGCGCGGAGGCTCCTCGACGAGTTCCGCCCCGACGTGGTGGTGATCTGGGGCGACGATCAGCACGAGAACTTCACCGCCGACATCATTCCGCCCTTCTGCGTGCTCGCCTACGATCAGATCGAGGCCAGGCACCGCAAGCGCGACGCGGGGAGCAATGTCTGGGGCGAGACCGAGGACACCACCTTCCGCCTTCGCGGGCACCGCGAGGCGGGGAAGTTCCTCGCGCGGCGCCTGCTCGAGGGGGGCGTGGACATGTCCTACGCCTACGCGCCGCTCCACCATCAGGGGCTCGCCCACGCCTTCCTCAACACCGTCTTCTACCTCGACTACGATCGCGTGGGCTTTCCCTACCCGATCGTGGCCTTCCAGGTGAACTGCTACGGCCGCCGCGTGATCGCCCAGAAGGGCTTCCGCGCGAGCATGGCGAAGCCTCTCGCCGAGGCGGAGCTCGATCCGCCCTCGCCGTCGCCGAAGCGCTGCATGGAGGTGGGCGCGGCCACCGCGCTCGCCCTTCGCGAGAGCCCCTGGCGGGTGGCGCTGATCGCGTCGTCGAGCTGGTCGCACGCCTTCCTCACCGACAAGCACCATCAGCTCTACCCCGACATCGAGGCGGACCGCCGGCTCTACGAGGCTCTCCGACGCGGCGACTACGAGGCCTGGCGCGCCCGCACGCTCGCCGAGGTCGAGGACTCCGGGCAGCAGGAGATGCTCAACTGGTACATGCTCGCCGGCGCCATGGAGGCGCTCGGCCGCAAGCCCGACGAGTGCGACTTCATCGAGACGTGGATCTTCAACTCCAACAAGTGCTTCGCGGTGTACAAGCCATGACGACGACGGCGAATCCTCCGACCACCGCCCCCGCGCCCGCGATGCCGCGGCTCTCCGGCGACATCCGTCACCTCATCCCGACGCTGGGCCTCAAGGAGTACTGGTATCCCGCCATCGAGGACCGGAAGGTCGGGGCGCGCAAGCCCGTGAAGGTCTCGCTGCTCGGCGAGGAGCTTTGTCTCTTCCGCGGCGCCACCGGCGCCGTCGCGGCCATTGGGGACATCTGCCCGCATCGCGGGGCGCGGCTCAGCGAGGGCGACTGCCACTATCGCGGCACGGTGGCCTGCCCCTATCACGGCTGGGTCTACGACGAGAGCGGGAAAAACGTGGCCGTGCTATCCGAGGGTCCGGACTCCGGCGTGTGCGGCAAGCCGGGCACGGAAGCGCGGATGTACCCCACGCGGACGCTGAAGGGCCTCGTCTTCGTGTGGATGGGCCAGGGCGAGCCCGCGCCCATCGAGGAGGACGTGCCGGAGGAGTTCTTCGACGCCGATGCGCTGGTGCAGGTGGGCCTCGTGTACTGGAAGTGCAACTGGGAGGTCGCCCTCGAGAACTCGATGGACTCGCACGTGAACTACGTCCACCGAAACGCGGTGGTGGTGGCGCGGGGCGGCTTCATCGCTCGCGGCGCCCAGGGCGAGCACCCCATCTTCGTGGGCAACGGCTTCGGCGGCGACGTGGCCGAGTCGAACTACATGCGGAGGAGCCCCGCCTTCGACATCTATCCGAACGGCTGGCGCTGGCCCAAGACGAACTACCGGCGCGTCTGGACCTGGATCACCCGGCCCCTCGCCGACCGCGCGCGGCGGAACATCCCGCCGCCGCGCACCGCGCGCTGGTGCGGCGGACATCACCTGCCCGGCATGTTTCGCGCGGAGTTCGGCTGGGACCTCTACACGCGCATGTGCGTGCCGGTGGAGGAGCACCTCACGCGCGTGTACTACTACCACTGCACGCGGCCGAAGAACGCGTGGCGGCGGCTGTGGGACCGCGTGGCCTACGCCACGATCCGGCGCTGGATCATCGAGTACAACTTCTCCCGTCAGGACGAGCGCGTCATGCTGAACCAGCGCTATGACACGCCGGAGAAGCTCTCGGGCACGGACGCGGAGGTCATCGCCTGGCGCCGGCTCGTGGTGACCAAGCACCACGGCGGTCGGCGCGCGCCGTTCGAGTACCGCAATCCCGACGGGCTCGACCCCGACCAGGTGCCGATCGAGCGCGTCTCCGTGCGCTATCTCCAGGATGGGGCGCGTCGGAATGGAGGAGGCGCGCGCGCATGATCAGCCGCCGGCGGTTCCTCGGCGGGCTGGCCGCGGGCGGCGCCGCGGCGGCGCTCGGTCCCGCGGGACGCGCGCACGCGCAGTCGGCGGACTGGGCGTCGGTGGTGGCGGCGGCGAAGAAGGAGGCCAAGGTCGTCGTCAACACCTTCCCCGGCGACGGCTACAAGCGGGCGCTCAAGGCCTTCGCCACCGCCTATCCCGAGGTCAAGGTCGAGCACACGAGCCTGCACTCGCAGGACTTCGCCCCCCGCATCGTCCAGGAGCGCCAGGCCAATCTCTTCACGTGGGACGTGGCGCTGATTCCCACCAGCACCGCGCTGCAGGTGCTGCGGCCCGCCGGTGTGTGGGATCCGGTGCGCCCGGCCATCCTCCTGCCCGAGGTGAAGGACGGCTGGGAAGGCGGCTTCGAGCGCGGCTTCGGCCTCGTGAAGGACCGCGCGCTCTGCTACGGCTTCGTCGCGGTGCGGGGCGGCGGCGTCACCATCAACACCGACATGGTGAAGGAGAGCGAGGTCCGCGGCCTCAAGGATCTCCTCGACCCCCGGTGGAAGGGCAAGCTCCTGCTGCCCGACGTGCGCGTGATGGGCGACACCTTCTGGCCGATGACCGCCGCCCGCCTCAGCATGGGCGACGACATCATCAAGAAGCTCTTCGTGGACCAGGAGCCGGTGCTGAGCCGCGACAACCGCCAGGTGGCGGAGTTCATGGTGCGCGGCCGCTATCCCATCGCGCTCGGCGTGAACCCGCAGATCCTCGCCACCTACCAGAAGCAGGGGCTCGCCAAGAACCTGAAGCTCCTGCACCTGAACGAGATGTCCACGCAGAGCTCGAGCTCCAGCACGATCTGGCTCGTGAACCGCGCCCCCCACCCCGCCGCGGCGAAGGTGTTCATCAACTGGCTCCTCACCAAGGATGCGCAGGTCGTGTGGGCCAAGGAAGTGGAGACGAACAGCCGGCGCAGCGGCATCGAGCCGGGTCACCCGCTGTACGTGGTGCCGCCGGACGCCAAGTTCATGCAGATCGACGCCGAGGAGAACCTGCCCGAGGTCGTGAAGACGCAGGACATCGCCAAGACCGTCATGAAGTAGGCCGTCCGAGCCTCTTCGCCAGAGCTCCCCCCAGGGCCGCCGCGATCGAACCCGTCCTCACGCTCGACGACGTCAGCAAGGTGTTCGCGCCGCACGTGGCGGTGGACCGCGCCACGCTCGATGTCCGGCGCGGCGAGGTGTTCACGCTCCTGGGGCCCAGTGGCTGCGGCAAGACGACCACGCTACGCCTGGTGGCCGGCCTCGAGCGCCCCGACGGCGGCGAGATCATGCTTCGCGGCCGAGTCGTGGCCTCGGTCCCGCGGCGGGTCTTCGTGCCGCCGAACCGCCGCAACCTCGGCATGGTGTTCCAGTCGTACGCGATCTGGCCCCACATGAGCGTGTTCGACAACGTCGCCTACCCCCTGACCTTGCGGGGGCTCGGGCGGGCCGAGGTGCGTGAGCGGGTCGCGCGAGTCCTGGATCTGGTGGGGCTCAGCGGCACCGAGGCGCGGGCGGCCACGCTCCTGAGCGGCGGGCAGATGCAGCGCCTCGCCCTCTGCCGCGCCCTCGTCTACGAGCCCGACCTCCTACTGCTCGACGAGCCCTTCAGCAATCTCGACGCGAAGCTCCGCGAGCAGATGCGTCACGAGCTGCGCCTGCTCCAACGGCGGCTCGGCATCACCGTGCTCTTCGTCACCCACGACCAGATCGAGGCGCTGAGCCTCTCCGACCGTATCGCGGTGATGCAGCGCGGTCGGGTGGAGCAGGTGGGGCCGCCGCGCAGCCTCTACGAAGCGCCCGCCTCGGCCTTCGTGCGCGACTTCGTGGGCTCGACGGTGATCCTGCGCGGCCGGGTGAGCGGGCAGACGCCGGGCCGGCTGACCGTGGCGCTGGACGGCGCGCTCCGGGGACGCCACGTCGCCGGCCGCTCCATGGCGGCCATCGCGGTGGCGACGGGCGCGGAGGTGCACGTGGCTATCCGGCCCGAGGACATCGAGGTCGACGTCGTCCGGCCGGAGAGCGAGCCGCTGCCCGGCACCATCGATACCCTTCTCTTCGTGGGCGACCGCTACGAGGCGCGGGTGAGCCTGGGTGCGGAGCAGCGGATCGTGCTCCTGCTGCCCCGCACGCGCGAGTGGAAGGAGGGGCAGGCGGTGTCGCTCGGGCTCCCGCCCGATACGGTGAGCGTGTGGCCGGCGTAGTCGTCCCCGGCACCGCCCGCCCCGCGTGGCGAATCGACACCGGTGCCCTCGCCTGCAGCGGCGTGCTCGCCCTCGTGGCGTTCGGGGTGGTGTACCCGGTGCTGCTCGTGGTGCTCCAGAGCTTCCAGACCGCGCTGCCCGGCCAGCCTGCGCGCCTCGGCCTCGACGGCTGGCGTGCCGCGCTGGGCGAGCCCGCCCTGCGGAGCTCGCTGTGGAACACGCTGACGGTCACGGTGGCGCGGCAGCTCATCACGCTCCCGCTCGCGGTCTTCGTGGCCTGGCTGCTCGCGCGGACGGATCTGCCGGGCCGGCGCGGGATCGAGTTCGCTTTCTGGGCGGCCTTCTTCCTGCCGCCCCTGACGGTGACGCTGTCCTGGATCCTCCTACTCGACCCGGAGTACGGCCTCGTCAACGCCGCGCTGGCCACGGTGCCCGTGGTGGGCGCGCGGCTCGGCAAGGGCCCGTTCGACATCTATTCCTTCTGGGGCATCGTCTGGATCCACGTCATCACGGGCTCGCTCACCGTGAAGGTGATCCTGCTCACGCCGGCCTTCCGGAAGATGAACGCGGCGTTCGAGGAGGCGTCACGGGTGGCGGGGGCGGGCACGCTCCGCACCGCGCTGCGCATCACGGTGCCGGTGATGGCGCCGGTGATCCTCTCCGTGCTGCTGCTGGGCACCATGGTGTCGCTCCAGACCTTCGAGGTGGAGCAGGTGCTGGGCACGCCCTTCCGCTTCTTCGTCTTCAGCACCACGATCTACGACCTCCTGGTGACGCGCGTGCCCCGCTACGACGCGGCCACCGCCCTGGCGGTGCTCGTGCTCGCCGCCACGCTGCCGCTCATCGTGGCCCAGCAATGGGCGATGCGGGGCCGGCGCTACACGACGGTGACCGGCCAGTTCCAGAGCCGGGTGCACGCGCTGGGGGCGTGGCGGTGGCCCGCCCTTGCCTTCGCGCTCGCCCTGGTGGCGATCGTCCTGGGCGTGCCGGTGGTGTTCGCCCTGCTCGGCACCTTCATGAAGCTCTTCGGCTTCTTCAACGTGCCCGAGCCCTGGACGCTCGACAACTGGCGCACCGTGCTGAGCGACGACCTCTTCGCCAGCTCGCTCCGCAACACCGTGATCCTCGCCCTGGGCACTGCGGTGGCGGCCGTCCTGCTCCACTCGCTGATCGCCTACATCGCGGTGCGCACGCGCTACGCGGGCCGCCGGCTCCTCGACTTCATCTCGTGGCTGCCCTTCACGGTGCCCGGGGTCATCCTGGGCCTGGCGCTGCTCTGGCTGTTTCTCGGCACGCCGTTCCTGCGGCCGCTCTACGGCACCACCGCGGCGCTGATCGTGGCCGGGCTCATCTCGGGGATGCCGCTGGGCGTGCAGATCATCAAGAGCGGGCTCATGCAGCTCGGCGGCGAGCTGGAGGAGGCCTCGCGCATCGCCGGAGCCTCGTGGTGGACGACGTACCGCCGCATCGTTCTCCGCCTCATGGCGCCGACTCTGATGGCGGTGGGCATGATCACGTTCGTCGGCGCGGCGCGGAACATCGCGAATGTCGCGCTCCTCAGCACCACCGCCAACCGCCCCCTCGCCATCCTCCAGCTCGACTACATCGCGCAGAAGAAGCTCGAGGAAGCAGTGGTCATCGCCAGCATCATCATGCTGATCTCGCTGGCCGGCGCGCTCGTCGCCTACGTCCTGGGCGTGCGCGGCAACGTCGGCTGAGGAGCCGCGCGTGAAGCTCGAGGGCAAGGTCGCGATGGTGACGGGGACGAGCCCGAACATCGGCGCCGGCATCGCCGGCGGGCTCGCGGACGAGGGCGCCCGGATCGTGTGCGTGGACGTGAGCGCGGATAACGCGCGCGAGTGCGCGGCCTGGATTGCCGGCCGGGGGGGCCAGGCCGTCGGGGTGGCCTGCGACGTGTCGGACGAGGCGCAGGTGCAGGCCGCGGTGGCGCGGGCCCGCGAGGCCTACGGCGGAGTCGATGTCCTCGTGAACAATGCTGGTATCCTGGGCGGGCAGAGCGTGCTCGATATGCCCGTGGAGCGCTGGAGCCGGCAGCTCGCGGTCAATCTCACCGGCACCTTTCTCTGCACCAAGCACGTCGCTCGGCTCATGGTCGAGCGCGGGACACGGGGGAGCATCATCGTGATCGGCTCGACGGCCGGCCATCAGGGCCAGCCCGGCAACATCGGCTACTGCACGAGCAAGAGCGGGCTGCTGAACTTCACGCGGGCCGCCGCCATGGACCTGGCGCGGCACGGGATCCGCGTCAACAGCCTTACCCCCACCGCCACCGACGTGGAAGAAGGGCTCGCGCGCGCCGAGGCCTGGGGCCGGCCGCCCGCGGAGCGGCGCCCGCGGCTGCTCGACTTCGCCCGGATGATCCCCACCGGCGCGCTGCCCAGCCCGCGGCACTACGCGCGCGCCGCGGTGTTCCTCGCCTCCGACGACGCGGAGATGATCACCGGCATGGATCTCCGGGTGGACGCCGGGGCCATCGCGAAGTACTGGCCGTGGGTGCCGAGCGCCTGATGGCCACCGCGCTCGATCACGTCGCCTGGGAACCGTGCCCCTTCGAGCCGCAGCGGGACCGCGCCCTCGAAACATACGCCCGCCGCAAGCAGCGCATGCCCAACCCCGCCCTGGCCTACTTCGCGCCGGTGCCGTGGTTCGCCCGCGCCCTGGTCGACCTGCATCCGGAGTACGGTCTCCTGCTGCGACTGGACTACGAAGTCATGGACCTGGTCCAGCTCGTGGTGAGCCAGGAGAACTCCTGCCGGTTCTGCTATGCCGCGGTGCGGGCGATGCTCTGGGCGCAGGGCATGAGCCGGGCGCGCATCGAGCGCATCGAGCAGGATCTCGCGCGGGCCGATTTGCCGCCCCGCACGCTGGCCGCGATCGCTTTCGGGCGAAGCCAGTCGCGCACGGGCCCGGCGGGCGCGGCCGCCGCGCGCGAGGCGCTGGCGCGGGCGGGGGTCGGGGCGGAAGAGATGCGGGAGATCGCCTTTGCGGTCGCCCTCACCGACTTCAGCAACCGCGCGCACTCGATCGCCGCCATTCCCAGCCGGCCGATGGAGCGCATGCCGGAGCAGCTCCACGTGCGGCTGATGCGGCCCCTGATGAATCTCATGCTCCGGCGGAGCCGCTTCCACGGCCAGCGCACGCCGGAGGGGGCTGCCTCCGTCCCCCCGCACTCGCGCCTCGTGCGCGCGTACGAGGGCTCACCGATCGCAGCGGCTCTCGGCCGGACCCTCGAGGCCTTGTGGGCCTCGCCCGTGCTGACCCGTCGCTGCAAGCTGCTCATCTTCGCCGTCGTCTCTCGGGGCCTCTCGTGCCAGACGTGCCCGCACGAGATCGTCAGCGGTCTTCGGCGGGAGGGCATCTCGGATGCGACGGTCGCCCAGGTCCTCACCCATCTCGACGCGCCCGAGCTCGACCCCGTCGAGCGGCTGCTCGTCCCGTTCGCGCGGGAGACCATCTGGTACGAGCCGGCGACGATCCAGCGCCGCGTCCGCGCGCTTCGCGAGCAGCTCGCCAAACCCCAGCTCCTCGAGGCGATCGGGGTGGCCTCGCTCGCCAACGGCCTCTGCCGGCTCGGCGCCATGGTCGTGGACGCCCCGTGATTCGCGGGGCCCTGGTCGGGGCGGCGCTCATCGTGCTTGCCGCGCTTGCCGGGGCGCTCTACCAGCAATGGCGGCGGGCGGCGGGGCTCCGCCTCCAGCTCGACGCCGCCACCCTCGAGCTCCAGCAGCTCCAGGTCGCCTGCTCGCGGCTGGCGCCCGCCGGCGTGGTGCAGCGTCTCGTGGCCGACGGCACCACGCCGAGCGCGGAAGCCACCGCCGAGCGCAAGGTCGCCACCGCGCTGTTCGCCGACCTCGTGGGCTACACCGCCATGAGCGAGCGGCTGGAGCCCGCGGTGCTGGCCCGGGTTCTCAACGGTTACTTCCAGCGCATGAGCGATGCCATCCATCAGCACCGCGGGCATGTGTCCACCTTCCTCGGTGACGGCATCCTTGCCTACTTCGGCGCGATACAGCCGAATCCCTGGCAGTGCGACGACGCCGTGCGCGCGGCGCTCGCGATGCGGGCGGCGCTCGAGGCGTACAACGTCGAGCTGACCGCCGAGGGACTGCCCGCGCTCGCGCTCGGCGTCGGCATCCACCGCGGACCCGGGCTCGCGGGCCTGATCGGCGCGCGCGAGCGCATGGAGTACGGGTTCGTCGGTTCCACCGTGAACCTCGCCGCCCGTGTCCAGGGCCTGACCCGTGTCCATCAGGTGGACATCCTGGTCACCGAGGCGCTCCGCGCCGAGCTGGATCCGCACTTCGTCCTGACCCCCATGCCGCCGGAGACCGTGAAGGGTATCGTCGAGGCCGTCGTCACCTACGCCGTGAAGGGCTAAACCCGCTCCTCTGCGAAGTATTCGTACTACTTTTTAGTCCTCTTCATGCCGCACCCGCGTCATAGGCGCGCCCGATGCCGGGGCGCGATGCCCGCCTTGGACGCGCAGGCGCCCCCGGGGCAAATCAGGTAACCGCGCGTGATGCGATGACGCGCGGACCCCAGAGACCGATTGGACCGCTCGATGCACTCGTTCGCGCTCGGAAACCGACCGCGGCGGCGCCGCCCCGGACGCGGCGCACAAGGGGGAGGCGCCATGACTGAGCAGCTGGAGCTCCTCGGCAAGGTCGAGACATACGTGGGCGCGCTGTTCGTGGCCTTCTACGGATTCGAGCGGTTCCGGAAGCCGCCGGCCGAGCCCGGGGCGCGCGGGCTGGCCTACGCCAGCCGCGCCACCACCACCGCAGCGTCGTACTACACCGCGGTCATCCTCTACTGCGGGATCGGCGTCCTCCTCTACGGAGGCCTGCTCTTCTCCCCCTCCGTGCTCGAGAAGATCTGGGAGCTCGTGCCCCAGCTCGGGGCCGAGGTGCCGAGCGCGCTCCAGCAGTCGCCGTCCGTGGTCGTGGCGCTGCTGCTGACCGTGCTCCTGACCAAGGTGCCCGCCCTGGCCGCCCTCGACGACTTCGTGCGGGTGCGACTCCAGCACATGGCGGCGATCCCCTACGAGGTGCGCCGGCTCGCCGTGGAGCTCAAGCGCGCCGGGTTCCGGTCCGCGTCCGAGGACGAGTACGCGGAGATCATGCCCGGTCTCCTGGCCCGCGGCTTCGATGAGGTGGACCTCCGCTACGCGGCCGGGGACACCCTGCTCGGCCGCTGGCTCAGGCTGGCCACGCTGCTCCGGCGTGTCGAAGTGTGGGAGGCCGAGGGCGGGCTGCGCGAGTACTTCGTCGAGTGCCCGGGCGAGCTCGAAGCGCTGCGGGAGCGCTGCGAGGAGGTCGGCGTGAAGGTCGGGCGCGCCTACGGGCTCGGGCGCGGTCCCGAGGGCGAGGACGCGCGCACGCTCGCGACGCTCACCGCGTACCGCGAGGACGTGGCCGCCGCCGTCGAGGCGCTGCTGCGCGACGCGAACGACGCGATCAGCCGCGCCGTACTCCTCTGCGAGCTCACCGAGCACCGGCGCGCGCGCCGGCTCGGCGCGCTCGGCTTCGAGGTGGAGGTGCAGCCGGTGGGGCGCATTTCGCTCAACACCCTGATGCTCCTCTTCACGCTGGGCAGCGTGGTATTTCTCTTTGTCTTCAGCGTGATGCCGCACCGGCGGGCCGGGGAGACCCCCGTGGACCTGGTGCTCCGCTCGGTGATGATTGCGGCGATCTATTGCGTCTCGCTCTGGTGCGCGCTGGAGCCGAAGAGCCGCTGGCCGGCGGCGCGGCGGGCGCCGGGCGGGGGGCGTCCCTGGGCCGCCTATCTCCTGTGGTCGCTGGTCGCCGCGGTGGCGGGTGCGGCGGTGAGCCTGAGTGTGAAGGTCGTCTACTACGCTAAGCTCGGCTTCGGCGAAGCATGGGTGCGATTCGCGGAGGCACTGCCGTGGACCATCATGACCTTCGCGGTGGCCTACGCGGTCGCGGTGATGGCGGACGATGAGCCGGGCGACCTCGCGGCGATGCGGCTGGGTCACCGCTCGCTCCGGACGGTCGAGACGGTCGGCATGGTCGCCCTCATGGTGCCCACGTCGCTGCTCGTCTACCGGCTGCTCCTCGACACCCAGCCCATCGAGCGCATTCCCCCGCTGAGCCAGGTGCTGGCGACGGTCGTGATCGTGAGCGTGGCCATCGGCGCGCTGGTCCCGTCCTGGTACCGCCAGTCGCCGTCGACGAGCGACGCGCCGCGCCTGGCCGCGGCGCCCGCGCCGGCGGCCGGATGAGGCCCCGGAGCGGGCGCACGAAGCGGTTGTGGCTCGCCGGCTCTCACGCTAAATTCAGCCGTGGACGGGTATCCGATATCACATACAGATAGGTTGTGTGAGTGCCAGCTCCTCCGGCGGCGGCTCCGCCGATGAGAATCACCGCGCGCCTCGTCTTCGCCCTCTGCCTCGCGGTGGTCGTCGTGGTCGGCGGCTTCACGGCCCTGCAGATCCGCGAGGAGCGCGCCGGTCTCGAGCGCGATCTCCAGCGGCGCGCGGCGCTGCTCGCCGAGGGCCTCAAGGAGGCGGTGGGGCCGGTGCTGGGCGTCGGTGGACGCTCCACCGCGCCCGTCGAGCGCATCCTCAAGCGCTTCGGCCGCCCCAATCAGCTCGTGGCCGTCTACGACCAGATCGCGAATCCCATCGCCGTGGTGCCGGATGACGCGCGGCCGCGGGTGGCCGCGCTCCCCGAAGTCATCGAGTCGCTTTCGACCAGCTCGGTGCGACAGGGCTTCCGCGTGCTCGACGGGCGCGCGGTGTTCGTCTACGCGACGCCGCTCGATCGGAGCGAGCGGACGATCGGCGCCCTCGCGGTGGTCCTCGACGCCTCGAGCCTCGCCCAGGCGGAGAGGACGCTCTGGTGGCACAACGCCCTCCGCGTGCTCGTGCTCGCCCTCGTGCTGTCCGGCATCACCGTCCTGCTGCTGCGTCTCTCCGTGACGCAGCCGATGGCCCGCATGGCGGAGTGGACCAAGGCGCTCAAGGCGGGGCGCGCCGGCCCCCCGCCCGAGATCGCCGACGCGGGTCTCTTCGGGCCGCTCGCCCTCGAGGTGTCCGGGCTCGCGCGACGCCTCCACCGGGCGCAGGAGGCGGCCGAGCAGGAGGCCGCGCTCCGCCTGCGGGGCGAGACGATGTGGACGGAGGAGCGGCTGAAGCAGTTCGTGAACCTCCAGGTCGGCGGTCCCTTCTTCGTCGTGTCGAACCGGGAGCCGGTGAGCCACGTCCACAAGGACGGAAAGATCGTCCCGCAGACGCCGGCGAGCGGCCTCGTCACCGCCATGGAGCCAATCCTCCGCGCGTGCGGGGGCGTGTGGGTGGCGCATGGCAGCGGCTCCGCCGACCGCGAGTCCTCGGACGAGCGCGGCCGCCTCGGCGTGCCGGCGGACGATCCGCGCTACACGCTCCGGCGCGTCTGGCTGACACCGGAGGAGGAGCAGGGGTACTACTACAGCTTCGCCAACGAGGGGCTTTGGCCGCTGTGCCACATCGTGCACACGCGCCCGCAGTTCCGCCCGGAGGACTGGGAGCACTACAAGAACGTCAACCGGAAGTTCGCGCTCGCCCTGCTGGACGAGATGGAAGGCGTGGACACGCCGCTGGTCCTGATCCAGGACTATCACTTCGCGATGCTGCCCGCCTATGTGAAGGAGGCGCGGCCGGACGCGCGCGTGGCGATCTTCTGGCACATTCCGTGGCCGAACTTCGAGGCGTTCGGCATCTGCCCGTGGCAGCCCGAGATCCTGCAGGGGATGCTCGGCGCGGATCTCATCGGATTCCACACCCAGTACCACTGCAACAACTTCCTGGAAACGGTGGAGCGCGCCATCGAGTGCCGGGTGGACTGGGAGCGCTTCACGGTGACGCGCGGCCAGCGGGTCACCCAGGTGAAGCCGTTTCCCATCAGCGTCGCCACCGAGCCGCCCGACGTGCCGCCCACCACGCGCGCCCAGGTGCTCGCGGGGCTGGGGCTCTCGTCGATCGAGCTGCTGGGCGTGGGCGTCGAGCGCGTGGACTACACCAAGGGCCTCGTGGAGCGCTTCCGGGCCCTCGAGCGCTTCTTCGACCGTTATCCCGAGTACCGGGAGCGCGTCACGTTCGTCCAGGTCGCCTCCCCGAGCCGCAGCCTCATCAAGCGCTATCAGGACCTCCAGCGGGAAGTGCGCGACACCGTGATGGAGATCAACACCCGGCTCGCCACCAAGAGCTGGCGGCCGATCCTCTACCTCGACCGGCACCATGATCACTCCGAGATCGTGCCGCTCTACCGGCATGCGGACTTCTGCATGGTGACCTCGCTCCACGACGGCATGAATCTCGTCGCCAAGGAGTTCGTGGCCACGCGCGAGGACGAGCGCGGCGTGCTGATCCTGAGCCGCTTCACCGGCGCCGCCCGCGAGCTGACCGACGCGCTCGTGGTGAACCCCTACGATCTGGACGAGCTGGCGGAGAGCATTCGCACTGCCGTTGGCATGCCCCCCGAGGAGCAGCGCATCCGGATGGTGCGCATGCGCCAGACGGTGCGCGAGCGGAACATCTACTGGTGGGCGGGGCGGCTCCTGCGCGAGCTGTCGCGCATCCCGGAAGAAGCGCTGGGCAAGCTGCCGTAGCCCCGGCGGGCGGCTACTGGCGCGGGGGAGGGGGCGGGTTCGGGATCCAGACCCACTGATACGCGGTGGTCACGCCGTCGCCTCGCAGCACGTAGCGGCCGTTCGCGTACTGCACCACGTTCGCGGAAGAGGATGCGCTCCGGAAGGTCGTGCGCGCCGCCGGGGCGGGCGCGGTGTAGGCGGGCGCCGGCGCATAGCTGACGGGCGGCGGGGCGTAGAGCGGCGGCGGAGGCGCATAGACGGGCGGCACCGTCGCGGCGATGACGGTGCCCGCGACCACGATCGGCGCGAACACCGCGAACGTGGCGAGGCCCGCGATCGCGGCGCCGAGGCCCCAGCCGTGCGCCTCCGCCGCGGGCGCGGCGAAAGCCAGGAGCAGCCCGCCGAGGAGGACGACCGCGAGCACGCGTCGCATGGGGGAATTCCTACGCGCCGGCGCCGACGCCGTCAAGGCGCAGCGCGTGAAGGGTTTGCGCAGGGTGCGATCATGAGTGCGTCGGTGCGGCGCGTCCCCGCCCGACGTGCCGGTTACCTTGCCGGGGGTGCGCATGCCGGACCAGCGCTTTCGCTCCATCTTCGCCCCGAGCCGCGGCCGTGAGCGGCGGGAAAACTTCGAAGCCTACTGGGCCTACACCCTCGCGCGCGACGGCGCCATCCTCGAAGAGGAGCGAGATCTCGCGGCCAAGAAAACGCTGATGGCCCGCTTCCGGACGCAGCCGGTGCGGACGCGCGTCCCGCTGAAGAACCCCGGGATCTTCTACGAGAACTGCGTGGCGTTGCGGGTGGATCCACGCTCGCTCGATCACACCACGCTCTTCTTGACCTTCCTCTACAAGTTCGCCCGTCACGAGTGGGTCGGGATCTCCGCGGCGTGGGACCAGACGTGCAACATGGCGGCGGCGCGGACGACCAAGGAGCGTATCAGCCGATATCACCTCTGCGAGGAGTTCTGCCACATGCGGCTCTTCGAGGAGATCTTCCGCACCTTCCACCTCGATGGCGTGCAGTGGGTGCCGCTGGGCAGGTGGATGGGGCGACTCTACCGCGTGTTCCCCCACGTCCCCGGGCCTCTCATGGCCCCCGCCGCCTTCGTCACCGAGCTGATGGGGCTCACGTTCTACCTCCACATCGATCGCCTCCTCGACGACGTGCTCGCGCGCGAGCCGGAGGCGCGGGCGCGAGTACGGGAGCTGCTGCACGAGATCATGACCGACGAGCTGGCTCACGTGGGCCAGCGCCGAAACTTCCTGGGGCCGCTGGGGGTGCGGGCGGCCCGGAGGCTGGTCGCGCCGATGATGCGCGCGTTCTGCCGGGACCTGCCCGAGACGCCGCATCTCTTCGACGTCAACCGCCTCGTGCGCGACGCGCGGGGCTTCGACTACAGCACGATCTCGTCCACGATTCTGCGCGGGAGCTGGGTGCCGTCGTACCTCATGAGCGCGTGAACGGGGAAGGCCTTGACACGCGCGGGCGGTGGCGCTATTCGTCCTTCGTGCGCCGCCCGCCCGACGAAGAGATCCGCATCGCGAACCGTGCCACCTATTGGCCGGTAGCGCCGATGGACCTGCTGATCGCCACCCCCCTGGTGGCGCGCGCGCTGTTCGGGGTCACCCCCCTCGGCCGTGCGGTGAAGGTCGCCGCGCTCGGGCTCTACCTCGGCAGCGCGCTGCGCGACTGGCGCGATCGGCGGCGGATCCGGCGGGTCGCCTTCCTGCAGGAGTTCGGCGCCGACGGCCGGCATCTCATGCCGATGCCGCGCGAAGGGCGGGAGGCCGAGGTCGCTGCGCTCGCCGAGCGGCTGAACGACGGGCTGGTGCTGGCGCGCCCCTCGCGGCGCGAGCTCGCCATCGAGGTGGAGCAGCGCCTCGCCGACTACATCGCGAGCATCACCGGCCAGCGCGTGCGGAGCAGCGCGGAGGTGCGGAGCTTCGGGCTCGTGAGCCTGGCGTTTCCGTCCGCGCTGGGCGCGTGCGACATCCTCACCGGCGATGTGGCTCTCTTCCGGGATGCCGGCTTCTTCGAGCCGCACATCATCGCCCACGAGTTCAGCCACCGGAAGGGCTACTGGAAGGAGCTCGACGCCCAGGTGCTCGCCTACTTGGCGCTCGTCGAGTCCGGCGAGCCGCGCCTGGTGCAGTCCGCGCTACTCGAGCGGCTGTACCGGAATCTCCGCGTGCTCGCCCACGGCGATGAGGCGGCCTTCGACCGCCTCGCCACCCGCGCCGCGCTCCGCCCCGAGCTGGCGGCCACGCTGCGGCGCCTGCGTCCGCCGTCCCATCTCGTGGGGCGCGGGCTCGACGCCGGGGTGCGCCGTGTGTACGACGCGCGCATGCGGGTGACGGGCCAGAACGGGCTCTCCGACTACGATCTCGGCTTCACCAACTTCCTCTACACGTTCGAGACGAGTCGGATCGCCCGTCAGGCCCCGCCGGCGATCGCGCTGCACGCCGCGTCGCGAGCCTGAGGGCCCGCCATGCGCCTCGGCCTCGCGATGCCGCGTCAGGACGGCGGCCGGCCCCTCGCCGCGGGCACCCTCGCCGAGGTCGCGCGGCGCATCGAGGGCTCGGGCTTCGACAGCGCCTGGGTGTTCGACTCGCTGGGACGCGGCTTTCTCCTGCCCGACCCGCTCACCACGCTGTCCGTCGCGGGCACGGTCACGCGCCGGCTGGAGCTGGGCACCGGCGTGCTGCAGGTGCCGCTCCGCCGTCCGATGGACCTGGCCCACCGAGTCCTCACCACGCATCTCGTGACGGGCGGCCGGCTGCGGCTCGGAGTGGGCGCGGGCTCGACCGCGGCCGACTTCGCCGCGGTGGGCGTGGACTTCGACTCGCGCTTCCGCGCGCTCGACGCCTCGCTGGCGACGATGCGGCGGCTCTGGGCCGGGGAGCGCGTGGGCGACTCCGAGCTCGGGGCGCCGTGGCCGGACGCTGCCGGCGGCCCGCCGATCCTGATCGGCTCATGGGCAGGCTCGCGCTGGATCGAGCGGGCGGCCAAGGAGTTCGACGGCTGGATTGGCTCCGGCGCGCGCTCCTCGTGGCGGCTGATCGGCGAAGGGATCCGGCGCTTCCGCGCCCTCGGCGGCCGCCGCGCCGTCCTCACCAACGTCAACGTGCGGCTCGACGCGCCGGCACCGAGTCCCTCGGGGCCCGATGACCCGTTCGACCTCGTCGCGCCCCGCGAGATCGTCCTCGAGCGACTGCGTCACGTGCAGGCGCTGGGCTTCGACGATCTCGTGCTCGTGGCAACGCACCACGACGCCGCCCACCTGGAGGCCCTGCGCGCCCTCGTCTGAGCGGAAGCTAGAGCTTCGGGATGCGCAGGGTCTTGCTGATCATCAGGCTTCCCGACAAGAAGAAGAGCAGCCCCACGAGGTGAAGCTCCGCGCCTAGCACCGACACCGGCAGAAGCGCATCTCGCTGGAAGGCGAGCATGAGCAGAGCGAGCGGCACCACGCTGGTGGGAATGGGCGTGCCCTCGAAGTAGGAAACCTTGCCGGCGTCGCCGGCCATCGCCTCGGCGGTGACGTTGAAGCGGGCGAGCCGGCTCAGCCCGCAACCCACGAAGTACAGGAGCACGAGCGTGTCGAGGACGCTGGTGAGCCCGGCCGCGAAGGCGATGCCCGCGGGCGCCACCCCGAACGAGATCACGTCGGCGAGCGAGTCCAGCTCACGCCCCATCGGCGAGGCGGCGTGCCGCCAGCGCGCGATGCGGCCGTCCAGCACGTCGAAGACCAGCGCCACCGGCACGAGGAGGGCCGCCCCCCAGAGCCACCGGCGGTCGACGCTGGTAAGGAACGTCATCGCCGCGAACAGGGCGCCCATCCCGCAGAACCCATTGGCGATCGTGAAGAGATCCGCAAGGTGGAACCCGCGGATCATCGAGAAGTGCAGGCGCTGTCGCATCATTCTGCATCGTGCCCGGCGGCGGCGCGCCGGTCAAGACAGGATCGAGATCACTATTAGGTTCTCAGCATCATAGGTATTGCAGCGCGACGCGGTCGGTGGTCACATGGTCGCCATGAACGTACACATCCACTGGACTCCGGAGCATTTCGGGACCGTTCTCGCCGCGCTCGACGCTGAAGCGACGCCGCGCCTCGATCCGGGTGTCGCAGCGGCCGTGCGAGGAGCGGGAACGCAGGGGCCGCTCGATCTGCCCCTCGAGCAGGGGCAGCTCCTCATGCACTGGTGCGAAGCGCGCCGCGATCGGGCGAGCGAGCAGCAGCCCGACGCGCAGTGGACGCGCATCGTCGCCGAGGTGCACGAGGCGGTGCAGCCCGCCGCGCCCGCGCGTGGCGTCGGACCTCGCGCGTAGCCGGTCCGCCGCTCTCAGCCCTCCAGGTAGGCGTTGAGCTCGGGGGTCGGGACCGAGCGGTCGACGTAGCCGAACGTGCCCTGCTCCTTCACCTCGCGCGCGGCGTCGAGGAGCCCCGTCATGGCCGCGCGGTAGAGGGACGTGGCGAGGCTGATTCGCTTCACGCCGGCATCGGCCAGCTCGGCCACGGTGAACGACCGTCCCTTGATGCCCACCATGAAGTTGAAGGGCTTGGAGAGGGACTGGCAGACCGTGCGCACCGCCGCGAGGTCGGGCAGCCCAGGCGCGAACAGCACGTCCGCACCCGCTCGCTCGTATGCCTGCAAGCGCTTGATGGTGTCGTCGAGATTTGGATTCCCGCGGAGGAAGTTCTCCGCCCGCGCGGTCAGCGTGAACGGGAGCGAGAGCTTGCGCGCTGCCTCCACCGCCGCGGCCACCCGCTCCACCGCGTGGGCGGCGTCGTAGAGGGGCTTGTCTTTGTCGCCGGTGGCGTCCTCGATGGACCCGCCCACCAGCCCCACCTCGGCGGCCAGTCGGATGGTCTCCGCCGCCGCCGCGGGCGCGTCGCCGAAGCCCTTCTCGAGGTCGGCGGCCACGGGCAGATCGGTCGCGCTCACGATGGCGCGCGCGTGCGCGAGCGCTTCGTCGCGAGTCACCTTGCCGTCACGCCGGCCCAGCGTGCCGGCCTGGGCGCCGCTCGACGTCGCGAGGGCGAGAAAGCCCAGACCCGCGAGGATGCGCGCGGAGGCGCCGTCCCACGGATTGGGGATCACGAAATAGCCCGGCGCCTCGTGGAGAGCCCGGAAGCGAACGGCCTTGTCCTTCTGCGTGGTGGCCATCAGGACCCTCCGTAGAGCTGGCGTGAGGCCAGCGCGGCGCCCTCGGCCAGCGTCTCGAGCTTGGCCCAGGCGATGTCGGGGTGGATGCGTCCGCCGAGCCCGCAGTCGGTGCCCGCGATGACGCGCTCCGGTCCCACGAGGTTAGCGATGCGCGCAATCCGGTCGGCGACCAGCTCGGGGTGCTCCACCACGTTGGTGGCATGGCTCACCACACCGGGAATCAGGACCTTGCCCGCGGGGAGCTTCACGTCCTGCCAGACTTTCCATTCGTGCTCATGGCGGACGTTGCCGGCCTCGAAGGAGTAGGCCCGACAGTTCACCGCGAGCATCACGTCCACGATGTCGCGCAGCGGAATGTCCGTCACGTGTGGGCCGTGCCAGCTCCCCCAGCAGAGATGGAAGCGGATGCGCTCCTGGGGCAGCCCCCGGAGCGCATGGTTGAGCGCCTCCACGCGCACCATCGACAGCGCGCGGTACTCGTCCACGGTGGGCGCGGGGTTGATCATGTCCCAGTTCTCGGCGATGGCAGGATCGTCGAGCTGGAGGACGAGTCCGGCGTCGAGGATGGCCCGGTATTCCTCGCGCATGGCCTCCGCACACGCGTAGATCAGCTCTTCGTCGGTCTTGTAGTGCTCATTGCCGATGCGCGAGGCGCTGCCCGGCGCGATCGACGTCATGAAGCCCTCGGCCACGCCCGCCGCTCCCAGCGCGGCCTTCATGTGCGCGATGTCCGCCCGGATCGCCTCGCCGCCGGTGTAGGTGATCGGCCCGCGGCACACCGGCAGCCGCATGCCCGGCCCGCCGCGATTCGTCGACACTCCGGAGTCGGCGTCCGCATACGCGGCGGCGAAGAGGGCGCGATCGCGCCGGTCGCCGAAGCTCGTCAGGCGCGCGTGGCCGGGCGTGGAGCGCTGCGCGGGAATGCGGTAGAGCTCCATGCCGAGCTCGAGGCCGCCCAGCCGCTGGAACGAGTAGCTCCACCACGCGCCGTAGTTCACGCGCTGGCCCATGGCCTTGCCGAACTCGCCGTCGCCCGGAACGTCGATGCCCGCCGCGCGCTGGCGGCGCACGACGTCGGTGACTGCCGCGGCCAGGCGCGCCTGATAGGCGCCCTCGTCCGACGATTCCCCGGCCTGGCGCGCGCGATTCAGCTCGATGAGGTCATCGGGGCGGGGCAGGCTGCCCGCGTGCGTGGTCAGGATGCGCGCGCGACTGTCCCTCATGGCGGACCAGCCTACAGCGTTCGCCGGAGAAAGGCGAGAGCGGCGCCGCCGCGGCGCGCTCAGCGCGCGACGAGAGTCTCGACGTGACGGTTGCCGGCGACCGCCATGACAGTGAGATCGGGCGGCAGCGTGCTCGGATGGATCACGCCGCTACGGAATGTGCCGGGACTCTCCGCGGGATAGAGCCGCGTCTCGAATAGCGCGCCACCGGGACGGCGTCCCGCCAGCATCGAGACCTCTGCGTCGGACAAGGGCTGTCCCGCGAGATCGGTGACGCGAACCAGGAACACCACGCCGCCGCCGGTGGCGGACGTCGGCTTACGCGAGAGCTCGATGCGAAGGTCACCGGAGACCGGGGCCGGCGCGGTCGTGGCGACGGCGCCCGCCGGCTCGCGCCCGGAGCCTGGGGCGGCCGGCTCGCGCGCGGACGTCCTCCCCATCGGGGCGGCGGACGAGGAGGAGGCGAGGGCGCGCGGACGTTCGGGCAGGGCGGCCCGGGACGCGGCCTCGCGCGGCGCCGCGCCGGGGTTCCGGCTCGAGACGGCGGGCGCTTCCGCGGCGGCCATCGCCTTCGGCGCCGGCGCCGTGGCCTTGGGCGGCGCGGGCGGTGTCGCCGGGCTGACGGCTTGCGCGGGGGCCGCGGGTGCCGGCGCCGGACCATGGGGCACCAAGCGCGCGGCGGATGGCGGGGCCGGGGGAGCCGCGGCGACCGGCGTCTGCTTGGCCGGAGCCGGAGGAGCTGCCGCGATCGGCGCCGGCGGGGCCGGGGCCGGCGGCGCCGCTGCGACGGGGGCCGGCGGGACCGGAGCCGGCGGGGCCGGGGGCGCGATGGCCACCGGGGCCGGCGCACTCGGAGCGGTAGTAGTTGGCGCGGGCGGGGCGGCGGGCACCGGGGCCGGCGGTGCCGGTGGGGTGACCACGGGCGCCGGCGCATCCGCTTGTGGCTTGTCCGCCGGCGCCGTGGACGAGGCCACACGGCTCAACGAGCGGAGCGGCCACCCGATCAGGTCACTGTCGCGTAGGTCGTTCATCCGGAACTCCGAGGACGCGAAGGCGACGACCAGCGCAACCCCGCCCAGAATCGCGAGAGTCCGACCTGCCCGCTGACCCCAGATGCGCTCGATAACCGGGCGGCGCCGGCGGCGCCGGAACGGCCAGCTGCGCTCTTCCATCCCCGCCAGCAGCTCGACCGTGTGCTCTATCCGAGCAGCGTCGCGCGGCCGGAAGGTCTCCCCCGGCTCGACCACGAACGCGAAGCCGCGGCGACGCAGCTCCTCGTCGACCTCGGAGGGGCGGCGGCGCTCCACGTCCGGCGGCCTGGGGGACTCGGGGTGCCGGCGATCGATGACCAGCTCGATCTGCTCCGAGCCGATGGGGCGGTCCCGGAACAGGGTCGAGAGATAGCCGAAGAGGAGCGGGTGATTGCGGGCGACGATGCACAGCCGCCGGGCCAGCCGCCCGATGTTCCGGTCAGGGTTTGAAAGGCTCCTAGAGTCCGGCGAAGTGGGAGTCATCGACGTGTACCTTCTGACCTTCCGCAGAAACTCTTACACACGCAAAGGCCCCTCCCGTTGCGTTATTCGCCCGTACGAGGAGAGACAGCAAGGCATGTGCCAGAAATTTGGACCCTCTATTGCTCTCCCAACAGCGCGGCGAGCTGTGCCGGATCCACCGGCTTTACCAGATGCCGGTCGAAGCCCGCCTCCA
Source organism: Candidatus Methylomirabilota bacterium (assembly GCA_035764725.1). Lineage (NCBI taxonomy): Bacteria > Methylomirabilota (SeqCode) > Candidatus Methylomirabilota bacterium. The sequence goes on from DASTYT010000105.1 coordinate 38,240, forward strand.
TGGCCCGCTGCCGGTCCTCGGGCAGACCGTAGCCGGTAAGAGCGACCAGCCGAAGGCGCTGGCCGATCGGGTGCCGGCGCAGCCGCCGGGCCACTTCATAGCCGTCCAGCCCGGGTAGTCCGATGTCGACCAAGGCCAAGTCGGGCGCGATCGCGAGGGCGGACTCCACGCCGGCGAGCCCGTCGGCTGCCTCGTGCACGTCGTGGCCGAGCCCCCGGATGAGCTCGCGAAGGGACAGGCGCGAGTCCTCGTTGTCCTCGATGACGAGGACCCGCCTCGCGGAGGCCGAGGCGCGGGATGCCGCCGCGGGCCCGAGGGCCCGCGGCCGAGCGATCGCGGGCAGGCGCACCGTGAACACGCTGCCCTGCCCCTCGCCGGCGCTGGACGCGGTGACCGTGCCGCCGTGCAGCTCGGCGAGCCGGCGGACCAGCGTGAGCCCGATGCCGAGGCCGCCCTTGCTGCGATCGAGCGAGTGATCTCCCTGCACGAAGAGGTCGAACACGCGAGGCAGGAGCGGGGCGGCGATGCCGATGCCGGAGTCGCGGACCTCCAGCTCCGCATCCTGCCCGTCGCGCCGCACCGTCATCCGGATCGCTCCTCCGGGCGGCGTGTACTTCACGGCGTTGTCGAGGAGATTGACCGCCACCTGCTCCAGACGCGCCGCGTCCGCGTCCACCCAGACTTCCTCGGCGTCCACCGTCACCGCATGGCGCGGTCCGCCCTCGAGAGTGCCCACGAGCGCGACGGCGCGGCGCGCCAGCTCCGCGAGGTCGAGCGGCTCGCGCTCGAGGGTGATCTTGCCGCTGGTGACGCGCGACACGTCCAGCAGATCGTCGACCACGCGGCCGAGCTGGCGGACCTGACGGCTGATGATGCCCTGGGCGCGCGCGACCAGGGGGCCCGTGTCACCGGCGAGGCCGAGCACGTGGGCGGCGTTGCTGATCGCCCCCAGGGGATTTCGCAGCTCATGGCCCAGCATGGCGAGGAACTGGTCCTTGGCATAGTTCGCCGCCTCCGCCTCCGACCGCGCCGCCTGCTGCTGCGTGAACAGCTCCGAGTTCTGGATCGCGACGGCGGCCTGCTCGGCGAGGCGCGTGCACACCGCCTCGTCCTCGTCAGTGAACGAGCGGGTGCTGCGGTTGCTGACGTAGAGGAGGCCGGCCACCTCGGTGCGGATAATGATGGGGACGACCATCAAGGCGACGATCCCCGTCTCCTGCGCCAGGGTGTGATGGGCGGCGGAGACGCGTCGGTCGCGGCGGTAGTCGCCGGTGCGCGCGGCGCGGGCCGTCTGCATCACGAGGCCGCCGAGCCCTTCCCCGGCGCGGACGGTCACCGGCGGATAGCGGGCGGGCCACGCCCCCACCCGGTAGCGCGGCTGCATCGTGTCGCCCGCACGCAGGAAGATCGCGGCGGTGTCGCTGCCGCACAAGGCCTGGGCGCCGTCGGCGATGCGCTGGAGCACGGTCCCGAGATCGAGCGACGCGGTGATCGAGCGGGCGATCTCGCCCACGAAGCCGAGGCGCCGCTCGCCGTTCTCGGCCCGCGCGCGCGCCGCGCGCTCCTGCTCGAGCAGGCGCTCCCGCTCCGCTTCGGCATCCTTGCGCGCGGTGACGTCCAGGCAGACCCCGCGCAGGCGCTCGGGCCGGCCGTCCTCGTCGCGGGTCAGCTCGCCGCGCGCTTCGAGCCAGCGGACGGCCCCGTCCGGCCGGACGATCCGGTACTCGAGCCGATGGGTACCGGTCTCGAGCGCCTCGGCGATGGCCTTCTCCATGCGGATGAGGTCCTCGGAGTGGATCTCGGCGCGGAAGGCGTCGAAAGTGCCGCGGAAGGAGCCTGGGGAGAGGCCGTGGATCGCCTCGAGCGCGGGGGACCAGACGACGCGTCCGGTGGCGATCGTCCATTCCCAGGTGCCCATCTGGCCGGCCTGGACGGCCAGACGCAGCCCTTCCTCGCTTTCCCGGGCCGCCGCCTCGGCGCGGTGGCGCTGTAGCGCGCCCGCGCCCACCGGCAGCATGGTGACGGCCATGGTGGCCATGAACATCTGGAGCAGCAGCAGCGACTCGTTGGCGGAGCCGACCGCGAAGGGGCCCGCGCCCCGCGACGTGCCGCCTACCGCGATGGTCGAGAGCAGGGCGATCACCGTCACCGCCTCGCGCTGGCCGAAGCGCAGGGCCGTCCAGAGGAGGATCGGGATGCACAGGAAGGCGATGGGCCGGTTCTGCGTCAGGGCGGGCATGAAGCCCCCGAACACCAGCTCGCCCATGACCAGCACCGAGAGCCCGAGGAGCACCGCCTCCTGCCAGCGTGTGCGGAGCCGGCCGAGGCCGAGCGGCCGCGTCCAGAGCAGGATGAGCGGCGCCACGATGAGGTTGCCGGCCAGGTCGCCGAGCCACCACGTGAGCCAGATGTATCCGTAGTCCGCCCACCTCGCGTAGCCGGCGAACGCCAGGCTCGTCACCCCGATGGTGGCGCTGAGCGCCGTGCTGACGATGCCGGCGAGCACGACGAAGCGGAAGATGTCCCGCGGCCGTTCGAGCGCGTCGACGCCCCCGGCAAAACGGGTGACGAGGCGCGCGCCGACGACCGCCTCGAGGGTGTTGCCGGCGGCGATGGCCAGCGAGGTCGCGATGGACCCGGCGGTGCTGACATTGATGACGAACGCGCCCAGGAAGATGACGGGCCAGAGTCGAGGCCCGAAGAGCAAGAGGGCGGCGAGGGCGATGCCGGCGGGGGGCCAGACTGGCGTGGCGCTGGCGTGCAGGAAGGCGAAGGCGAGTCCCAGCTTGCCGGCCAGGACGTAGACGACCCCGACGCCCACCGCGAGCGCGACGCGCCGCGATTGCATGCCGGGAGAATACACCAGCTCAGGGGAGCTTCTGCTCCAGCTCGGTGACAAGCTCCTTGACGTCGGTCTCCGCCTCGAGGGCGGCGCGCTCCTGCCGGGTCGCTGCTTCGGGCTCGATCCCGAGCCGCTCCGCGATGCGGGCGAGAAGGCGCAGGGTGGCGGTGGACTCCTGCTCGGCCAGGAGATTGATCTGGAGGTCGAGGTGGGCGCGCCGGTCGGCGAGGCGCGTCATCCGGTTCTGGCTGATCATCACACCGATCGTGATGAAGATCGCTTCGAGCGAGACGACCATGGTGAGGAGGTTGAACGGATAGGGATCGAACGGGGCGAGCGCCGGCGCCCAGCCTCGCAGCCACCCGAGATTCAGCACGATCCAGGCGGCGAACCAGATGACGTGGACCAGGGCGAAGGTCCCGGTCCCGGCGACCGCGACGAGCCGGTCGCCCACGCGCTCCATCATCGAGCGCTGGCTGAGGTGCTGCGCCTCGAGATCGGCGATCTTCTCGATGTTGGTCTTCTCGGTCCGCGTCGTCCCCACGTCGCTTTCTCCCGGCCCCGGTAGCCTTGGCCCTGTCGCTTCGACCCACCCGCGGGCCTACGCGCTCGACATTGTTCGTGGAGCAAGGCGCATGCCCGGCGGCATGGCCCTTGCTCGCTTCCACGCTCGTGCGAATACCGGCGCGGAGCGCCGCAGGGAGGCAGGGCATGCACAAGGAGCAGATCGCGGAGCTGCTGTATCAGGCCTACGAGACGGAGCAGGGCGGCGAGAAGATCTACGAGACCGCGCTCAAGTGCGCCGAGAACGAAGAGCTGCGCGAGGAGTGGGAGGAATACCTCGAGCAGACGCGCGAGCACATCGAGATCGTCCGCGAGGCGATGGAGGCCTTCGGGCTCAATCCGGAGGTGGAAACACCCGGCCGGCTCGTCGTCCGCCATATCGGCGCCTCACTGGTGCAGGCCATGGAGACGGCGCTCGACTCGGGCATTCCCGGCGCCGCCCAGATCGTGGCGACCGAGTGCGTCGTGCTCGCCGAGACTAAGGATCACCTGAACTGGGAGCTCATCGGTATGTGCGGCGACAAGCTCAAGGGGGATGAGGGGAAGGCGCTCAAGGAAGCTCACGGGAAGGTCGAGGACCAGGAGGACGAGCACCTCTACCACACCACCGGCTGGTGCCGCGAACTCTGGATCGACTCGCTCGGAATGCCCGCCCAGCTGCCGCCCCCCGAGGAAGCGAAGGACGTGAAGACCGCCATCGGCGCCGCGCGCGCCAAGGCCTCACGCAAGGCCAAGAGCAAGAAGAGCTAGGTAGCTTCTCCCGCGCCGGGCGCGGGCAGGGCGCGCGTGCTATGGTCCCCCCATGACCACGTGGCGCTCCCGCCCGAGCCCGGCAGGGTGTGCTCGCGCCGCGGTCGCGGCCCTGCTGCTCGGCGCCGGGTGCGCCACGACCCCCGCCGCGGTGTCCGATCGCGATCTGACCGTCTCCGAGGGCACCACCTTCACGGTCGCCCTCGACCGTCGCGCCGGCACCGGCTACGGCTGGATGGTCGACGGCGAAGATGCCCAGACCGTGACGCTGGTCAGCCGATCGATCGAGCGCGACCTCGCGACGCCGGGCGCGCCCGAGCGCGAGGTGTTCGTCTTCCTCGCCCGGCGGTCGGGTACCACCACGCTCCACTTCACCTATGCCCGGTCGTGGGAGGCGGCGACGATGCCGCCGGCCGAGGCTCGGGCCTACCGCGTTCAAGTCATCCGCTGCTGATCCGACCCCGGGGGGAGCCATGTTCGATCTCGTGCTGAAGGGAGGCCGTGTCCTCGATCCGTCCACCCGGCTGGACGGCGTGCAAGACGTCGCGGTGCAAGACGGCAAGATCGCGCGCATCGCGGCCGACATCCCCGCGGGAGAGGCGGTGCGGGTCATCGAGGTCGGCGGCAAGCTCGTCACGCCCGGCCTCATCGATCTCCACGCCCACGTGTTCGAAGGAGTCAATCGCACCGGGGTGAACCCGGACCTGGGCGGCGTGCTCTCGGGCGTCACCACCATCGTGGACGCGGGCAGCGCGGGCGCGGCAACCTTCGCGGCGTTTCCTCGCCACATCCTGCCGCACTGCCATACCGAGGTGATCCCGTTCCTGCACATCTGCCAGACCGGGCTCGCCACGCTTCCCGACATCGTCTCGGAGTCGAGCGTGAACCTCGACGACACGCTCAAGACCCTCGATCAGTACAAGGGGCTCATCCACGGGATCAAGGCGCGCATGGTGTCGCCCGCCCTCGAGATCATGGGCATGGAGATGCCGAGGCTCGCCAAGCGCGCGGCCAAGGAAAGCGGCACGCGGCTCATGGTGCACATCGGCGACACCGAGAGGCGCTACGACCCCAAGGTCATTCACCAGCTCTTGCCGCTGCTCGAGAAGGGCGACATCCTCACCCACTACTTCACCGCGAATCCCGGCGGGGTGCTCGACGCCAACGGCAAGCTGGTGCCGGAGGCGCGGGACGCGGCGGCGCGCGGAGTCTGGCTCGACACCGCCCACGGGCGCATGAATTTCTCGTTCGACGTGGGACGACGGTGCATCGATCAGGGGCTGCTCCCGCACTGCATCAGCACCGATCTGACCGTGCCCGGACGCATCCACACCGTGCACAGCATGGTCGAGATCATGACGCGCTTCCTGGGCCTGGGCTTCACGCTGGCCCAGGTCGTCACCATGTCCACGGAGAACCCTGCCAAGGCCATCGGCGCCGAGGGGCGGCTCGGAAGCCTCGCGGTGGGCCGACAGGCCGATATCTCGGTGCTGGAGCTGCGCGAGGGCGACTGGGTGGTGAAGGATGTCGTCGGGGCGAGCCTCCGGGTCCAGAAGGCCTTCGTGCCGTTCGTGACAGTAAAGCGCGGGCGCGTGTTCCAGCCCGACTGGGGACCGCGCCCGTGGGGTTGGGAGCCCGACCGCGTGCTGCCCGCGGCGCCGATCCGAGGCGGATGCTGCGCATGAGCGCGGGCGGGCGCGTGCGCGCGGCGGTGCTCGTCCAGCCGAAGACGATCGAGCTGCGTGACTTCCCGCGTCCGTCTGTCGGGCCAGACGACGCGTTGCTGCGTATCGAGGCCTGCGGGATCTGCGGCAGCGACTACGAGCAGTACGAGGGCCATCTCCCCGACACCGAGGATTACAAGCAATATCCGGTGATCCCGGGGCACGAGCCGCTGGGCCGCATCGAGGAGATCGGCCGCGCCGCGAAGGAGCGGTGGCGCGTGAGCGTGGGCGACCGCGTGGCCGTCCGATCCGGCTATGGCTGCGGGCGCTGCGAGGCCTGCCGGCGCTTCGAGCCGGCGGCGTGCCGCACGCGCGGCGGCACGTACGGCTACACCGACGTCGAGAAGCCCCCGTTCCTCTGGGGCGGCTATGCCGAGCACATGTACCTCACGTCCCTCTCCGTGGTGAAGCAGGCCGATCCCGATCTCGCTCCAGAGGTCGCGGTGATGTTCAACCCGCTGGCCGCGGGGATCTCGTGGGCCGGCACGGTGCCGGCGACGGGCCCCGGCGACCGCGTGGCCATCCTCGGGGCTGGCCAGCGCGGGCTCTGCTGCGTGATCGCGGCGAGGGAAGCAGGCGCCCGCAAGGTGGTCATCACCGGACTCGCGCGCGACGCGGCCAAGCTGGCGCTGGCGCGCGAGCTGGGAGCGGACGCGGCCATCGACGCGGAGGGCGGCGACGTGGTCGCCCAGGTGCGCGAGGCCCTCGGCGGCGGCGCCGAGGTGGTGGTGGACACCACACCCTACGCGCCGCGGTCGCTCACCGACGCCGTCGCCATTGCGGTGCGCCGCGGACGCATCGTGGTGGCCGGGCTCAAGGGCGGGCGGCCCACGCAGGCGCTGCTCGCCGACGACGTGATCTACAAGGAGCTGACCATTCGCGGCGTGCTCAGCATGCCCGTCGCCGAGACGTTCAAGGCCGTGGACATCATCGGCTCGCGGCGCTATCCCTTCGAGCGCCTGCACTCGCTCTCGTTCCCCATCGAGCAGGCGCAGGACGCCATCCTCACGCTCGCGGGCCAGATGCCGGGGGTGAACCCGATTCACCTCGCGATCGTGCCCGGCGCCCCGCGCGTGTCGCTCTGAGGGCTACTTCCCCTTCAGGGTGACGTCCTCGTACGGCGCCGAGTAGGCGTGCCCGTTGATGAGGCCGAGCCCCGACTCGCCCACCCGCGGGCCGACGCCGTTCAGGAAGGCCAGCTCCCAGATCGGCGCGTAGACCGCCTTGTCGTGCAGCAGCTGCTGCATCTTGTGGAGCGTCGCCTCGCGGCGCTTGCGGTCGATCTCGGTGGCCTGCTCCTGGAAGAGGCCGTCGAGATCGGCGTACGTCCCGTAGACGTACGTGCCACCCGTGGCCACGAAGGCCTCCAGGCGCGTGGCCGCGTTGCCGAAGGCGCCGCTCGCCGCCTGGATGAGCCCGCCCCGGAGCTTCTTGTCGGAATATGCGCTGAAGAACGCCGCGCGCTCGAGCGGGCGGAGTCGCGTGCGGATGCCGACCGCGGCCAGATTGTTGGCGACGGCCTCGGCGAGATTCGCGTAGGAGCCGTCACACGACAGATCCCCGGCGTCGAAGCCGTTGGCGTAGCCGGCCTCGGCGAGGAGGGCTTTCGCGCGCGACACCGAGTAGACGGCGGCCGGGGGCTGCCAGAAGTACTCGAACGTGCTGGGGACGATGCTGTTGGTGATGCGCGAGTGCCCGAGGGTGAGCGCCTGGTTGATGGAATTGCGGTCCAGCGCGAGGCCGATCGCCTGCCGGACGCGGCGGTCGTGCTGGGGGGACTTGGGATCCCACTGGTCGGGGAAATAGATCCAGAACGAGGCCTGGATCACCGCCGGCTTGAGGGCGAGGCCCGGCGTGCGCTGGAGCTCCTCGGCCAGCTCGCCGCGCACCGAATAGACGATGTCGACCTCGCCGCGCTTGAGCGCGGCCAGCCGCGTGGCCTCGTCGGGAATGACGCGGAAGACGAATCGCTTGACGCTGGGGGGCTTGCGCCAGTACTGATCGAAGGCCTCGAGCGTCAGGTCCACCCCGGGGGTGAAGGACACGAACTTGTAGGGCCCGGCGCCGATGGGCGCCTTCTTGAACCCCTCGTCGCCCACGCGCTCCACGTACTTCTTCGGCACGATCCAGCCCGCTCCGGTGGCGCTCGAGTAGAAGGTCAGAAAGTCCGGCCAGGGCTGCTTCAGGCGGAACCGGACATGGGTGGCGTCGGGCGTCTCCACGGCCGCGACGCGCTCCTTGAAGCCCTTGGCGGCCGCGCCGCGATAGCGGTCGAACGAGAACTTGACGTCTTCGGCGGTGACCGGGGAACCGTCGTGGAAGCGGGCGTTCTTGCGGAGGACGAACTCGTACACGAGCCCGTCCTTCGAGACCGTCCACGATTCGGCCAGGCTCGGCGCCTGCGTCTGCCCCGGCATGGGCTTCACCATGGCGTCATGGAGCGCGTAGAGCACCATGAACGGCGTGATCATGCCGGGTGTCTCGGCGGGGTCGAACCAGGTCGGCGCCAGGGTGACGTGCACCCCCCAGGTGAGGGTGCCCTCGGCGGCCGCGGCGGGGCGGTGGCCCACCGGGGGGGCGCCGGTGAGGGCGAGGATGGCGACCAGGACCGGAGCGAGCGCGCGGGAGAGCTTCATGGGCAGCCTCCTGGAGCGATCCGGGATCGATCGAAACGGTGGGGGTGATTATCCCCAGGGTCGAAGGCTTGTCAACGCGAGGTCCTGGGAAGACGGCGTGCTATCCTCGACCCGTGCGTATTCGCGCACACGTGCTGCTCCTCGTGGTGGCGTCGGTCCTTCCCATTCTGGTCTTCGCCGGCGTCATGGCCTACGTGTTCTGGTGGCAGCAGCGCGCGGCCTTCGAGCAGAGCCACCTCGAGCGGGTCCGCGCCCTCTCGATCGCCCTCGACTTCCGGCAGAACGCGACCCTTGCCGCTCTGCGCGCCATGGCCGATTCGCGCCGGCTCGACACCGGCGCTCTCCGCGAGTTCCTCGACGACTCGCGCGACGTCGTGGCGGCGCAGCGTATCTGGTCCGCGGTGGTGCTGGCCGACGCGTCGGGCCGGCGTCTCCTCGACACGCGCCCGGGCGTCGACAGCAAGGGGGCCAACCTCGCCGCCGAGCCCCTCTTCCAGCTCGTGCAGCGCACGGGCCGTCCCGCCATCTCGCCGCTCGTGAAGGCGCCGGGGTCGGAGGGTGACTACACCACCTGCTTCGCGGTGCCGGTGACCCGCGGCGGTGTCCTGCGCTACGTGCTGATCGCCGAGATCGACCAGGCGGAATGGCTGCGCTTCATGGCGCTCTACCCGGTGGCCCCCGACGCCACCCTCACGCTGCTCGACCAGAACGGCATCATCATTGCCCGCACCCTCCACAACGAGCGCTGGGTGGGCCGCCCGCCCTCCGCGACGCTGGCCCGCAAATCGCGCGAGCTGCCCGCGGCGACCTATCAGGGCCCGGGGCTCGAGGGCCAGTGGTTCTACACCGCCCACAGCCGCACCGCGACCTCGGGCTGGACGGTGGCCACCGGCGTGCCCGCCGAGAGGGTGGAGGCGCAGCTCCGCGCCGCGCTGGCGTCGGTGGCGGCGGGAGGGGCGGCGGCGGCGCTCCTCGCCGTCGTGCTCGCCCTCCTCCTCGGCCGGCGCATCGCGCGGCCCATCGCCGGACTCGCCGAGCTGGCGGGCTCGTTCGCCAGAGAGGACACGCGGGTCAAGCCGCCTCCCGCTTCGAGACTGCGCGAGGTCGACGAGGTGGCGGGTGCCCTCGCCGAGGCCTCCACCCGGCTCGAGCGGCGCGCGCACGAGCGGGACGAGGCGCTTCGCAAGGAGCGCACCGCGCGCGCCGAGGCGGAGGTGGCCAATCGCGCCAAGGACAGCTTCCTCGCCATGCTCGGCCACGAGCTGAGGAACCCGCTCTCCGCGATCCGGGCCGCCCTCGGCCTCCTCGAGGTCGCGGGCCGCGATCCCCAGACGGCGGCGCGGGCGCGCGAGGTGATCGGCCGCCAGGTCAATCAGCTCGTCACGGTGGTCGAGGAGCTGCTCGACATCGCGCGCGTGACGACGGGCAAGATGCTGCTGGACCGGCGGCCGGTGGACCTCGGCGAGCTGGCGCAGCAGACCGTGCAGAGCCTCCGGGTGGCCGGCCGCCTCATCCGGCATGAGGTCACCGTCGAGGCCGAGACCGCCTGGCTCTACGGCGATCCCGGGCGCCTCACCCAGGTTCTGACCAATCTCCTCGTCAACGCCCTCAAGTACACGCCGGAAGGCGGACGCATCGAGGTCCGCGTCGCGTCGGAGGCGGACACGGTCGTGCTCACGGTGACCGACACCGGCGACGGCATCCCGCCCGCGCTGCTCGAGCGCATCTTCGATCTCTTCGTCCGGGGCGATCAGGCGCTGGGCCGCACGGGGAGCGGGCTCGGCATCGGGCTCACGCTGGTGCGACGGCTCGCGGAGCTGCACGGAGGCTCGGTACAGGCGGCGAGCGCGGGGCCCGGGCGGGGAAGCGCGTTCACGGTGCGGCTGCCCGGCATCGCCGCCCCCGCCGAGCGCCAGCAACCGGTGGAGCCCATCCGGAGCGTGCGCGGCCCGCGGCGCGTGCTCATCGTGGAGGACAACGCGGACTCACGCACGATGCTGCACGCGATGCTCGAGCTGTGGGGCCACGAGGTGCACGAGGCGGCCGACGGAGAGCACGGCCTCGAGCGTGCGGTCGCGGTACGTCCGGATATCGCGTTGATCGACGTCGGATTGCCGGGGCTCGATGGCTACGAGCTGGCGCGGCAGATCCGCGCGAGCGTCGGAGGCGTGCACATCTTCCTGGTCGCGGTTACCGGCTACGGTGAGCCCGACGACATCCGCCGCGCCCGGGACGCCGGCTTCGACAGCCACCTCGCCAAGCCGGTGGACGTGAAGACCCTCGCCGGTATCCTGGGGGCGGCCGGTCGGCAGTCGGACCGCGCGTCCTAGCGCGGGCCGCCGATCACGCCCCGGTCGCGCAGCGCCGTCACCGCCTGCTGATCCATCCCGAGGAGCTCGCGGAGCACCTGCGCGGTGTGCTCGCCCAGCATGGGCGAGGGCGTGCGCACGGAGCCCGGCGTCTCCGACAGGCGCACCGGGGCGCCCACCATCTTCACTTTTCCTGCGCGGGGGTGGTTCATCTCCACGAGGGCGCCGCGGGCCTTGACCTGCGGATGCTCCACGACCTGGGCGATGTTGTTGATGGCGCCGAACGGGATGCCCAGGGGTAGGAAGATCGCCTCCCACTCCTCGTAGGTCCTGGTGAGGAACACCTCCTGGAGGAGCGGAATGAGGGTGGCGCGATTCTTCGCGCGGTCCACGTTCTTGCGATAGCGGGGGTCGTTCGCGAGATCGGGCCGGCCGATGGCGGGGCAGAAGATCTGCCAGAGCTTCTCGCTGCCCACCGCCAGGGCCAGATCACGGCTCTTTGTCCTGAACGTCTGGTACGGAAGCAACGCCTTGTAGGCGGTGCCCATGGGGAAGGGCAACTCGCCGTCGGCGAGGTAGCCGCCGATCATGGTGCCGAGCAGGGACATCTGCCCTTCCAGCATGGAGACGTCGATGGCCTGGCCGCGCCCAGTCTTCTCCTTCACCCGCAGCGCCAGCATGATGCCGAACGCCGCGTACATGCCCGCGGTCATGTCCGCGATCGAGGTGCCCGCGCGTACGCCGCGGCCGCCCTCCTCGCCGGTCACCGAGATCATGCCGCTCTCTGCCTGGAGGATCAGGTCGAGCGCCGCGCGATCCCGATACGGACCGTCCTGGCCGAAGCCCGACACCGAGCAGTAGATGACGCCGGGATTGCGCTTGCGCCCCTCCGCATAGGCGAGGCCGAGACGCTCGAGCGCCCCGGTGCGGTAGTTCTCGAGCACCACGTCGGCCTTTTCGACCAACTTGAAAAAGAGCTCCTTTCCTTCGGGCGCCTTCAGATCCACCTCGATGCCCTGCTTGTTGCGGTGCAGGCTCACGAAATACGCGGTTTCACCCCCTGGAAGCGGCGTGCCCCACGCGCGGGCGATGTCGCCGGCGCCCTTGGGCTCGAGCTTGATGACCCGCGCGCCAAAGTCCGCGAGCATGGTGGAGCAGAAGGGGCCCGCGAGGGCGTGGCTCAGGTCGAGCACGGTGACGTCTTCGAGGGGCAGGCGCATGCGGCTGGTCTCCTTCGAGGAGATGCGGGGTCGTGGCCGTCGGCTTGGCCAGTAGCCTATAATAGCGCAGCGGTACCCGGCAGACGGGGCCGGCCCCACAATGACTCTTCCCAGAACGAGAGGCTCTAGATGGCGACTGATGAGCTGTCCGAACTGAAGATGGATCCCGCGTCCTTGTACCGCGAGGACGTGTATACCGATCGCCGCATGGGGACGATCCGCGTCATGACGCCGGTGACCGGCGAGGGCAACGTCGATCTCACCCGCGCCATCCTGTATGTCGGCGAGACGCAGATCCTCACCTCGGTGGGCGCGCTCCCCGTCGTGTTCGAGATCGAGGCAAAGTCACTCGGCGAAGCCGCGGAGAAGTTCGCGGACGCGGCGAAGGTTGGCGTGGAGCGGACCATGCGCCAGCTCCAGGAGCTCAGGCGCGAGGCGGCCTCGTCGATCGTCGTGCCCGACCGGATGCCGCCCGGTCTCGGCGGGCCCGGCCTCGGCGGCCCCGGCGGCATGCGCGGCGGCGGGAAGATTCAGCTGCCGTAGACCGAACGCCGACCGTCAAAAAGGTGGCGGGTCGAGAGGCCCGGCGCCTGTAAGTCCCCGTCAGATCGGCACCTTCTCATGGCACCCCGGTTGCAACTTCCTCGTCCAGAGGAGGGATAACCATGTCCTATCGACATCTGTTCGTCGCGCTCGCGCTGGCTGCCGGCGCGCTGCTTCCGCCGGCCGCGCACGCGGGGGTCAATGTGAATGTCAACGTGGGTGTTCCGGTGCCTCCGCCGCCCGTGGTCGTGGCGCCGGCGCCGCCGCGCGTGGTGGTGGTGCCGGGCTCGCCGGTGTACTACGCCCCCGAGGGCGGTGTGAATCTCTTCGTCTACGGCGGCCGGTACTACACGTTCCACGAGGGCCACTGGTTCGTGGGGCCCAAGCACAACGGGCCGTGGACCTTCGTCGCCGTGGATCACGTCCCCGCGCCCGTCGTGGCCGTCCCCGTGAAGTACTATCGTGTGGCGCCGGCCCCGGTGCCGGGTCCCCCGCATTGCCCGCCCGGCCAAGCCAAAAAGGGCCGCTGCTAGCGGCGGCGACGGAGGGCACAGCCGGGGCGCGGGCTCGCTTGCTCAGTACAGCATTGCGCCGCGAACCCGCGCCACGCCTGTGCCCTCCTCACGTTATCCAGCTATTCGCCGTCTTTGTCCTCGGGTAAGTCGCGGGCGCCAACGGTACGTTCGCGGTATTCGGCTGGGATCTCGCGGCCGGCATCCGTGAACGCGCGGCGGACCGCCTCCACGTTGGGGCCGAAGATCGATTTGCGATTGCTGCGTGCCCAGGCGTTGGAGTCCTCGACGGCGGCGAGCGAGCCCTGGAAGCGCGGCATGACGTAGCGCGCGAACAGCTCGTACGAGCGGAGCGTCTGCTCGCGGTTCGCCCACTCGTGGGCGCGGAAGAGCACGCCGCCGAATCCGCCGCCGCTGTACTCCTGCAGTCGCTGGATGCCGCGCACCACCGTGTCCGGCGAGCCCACCAGCGTGGTGCCCATCTTCACGCCCTCGCGCAGCGGATCGTCGGAGCGGCCGGGGGGGCGGCCCAGCGTCTCCTCGAAGTAGGTGACGGTCTCGCGGCGCTCGCCCTTCGACACGTCGCGCAGCGCTCCCTCGTCATCGTCGGAGACGTGCGTGTTCACGACCACGCGCCACTTCTTCCGATCCATGGTCTGGCCGTGTTTGGCCGCGGTCTCCTCGCCGATCTTCCATTGGCCGGCGAGGGCCTCCGGGCCGCCCGGCAGTCCCGCGCCGATGGAGAGCACGCCGAGGCCGTGCTTGGCCGCCGACATGACCCCGAAGGGCGTGATGGTGCTGGCGACCGCGATGGGGAAGTGCGGGTCGGTGTAGGGCGCGAGATGCAGGCGCGCCTCGCGCAGCTCGAACCAGTCCGTCTTCATCGTGACGGGCTCCTCGCAGCGCAGGAGGCGCATGATTGCGTCGAGGGCCTCGTCCATCCGCGGGCGCTGGGTGACGGGCTCGATGCCCATCATGTAGGCGTCGGAGGGTAGGGCGCCGGGACCGCAGCCGAGCATGGTCCGTCCGCGTGTCATGTGATCGAGCTGCACGAAGCGGTTGGCGACCATCAGTGGATGGTGATACGGCAGGCTCGTCACGCCGGAGCCGAGCATGATGTGGCGGGTGCGCTGGGCGGCGGCGGCGATGAAGACCTCGGGGGAGGCGATCGTCTCCCAGCCCGCGGAGTGATGCTCGCCCACCCACACCTCGTCGTAACCCAGGTGATCCATCCACTCGATGAGCTCCATGTCGCGGTCCATCGAGAGCGTGGGGTTCTCGCCGACCCGGTGGAAGGGCGCGAGGAAGATGCCGAACTTGAGGCCGCGATGGGGCATGTCGTCTCCTTTGAGCGGGTCTTCACCGAGGCTAGCACATCGAGCGCGGTTGACGCGGAGCCTCCGCCGATGCGATGGTCGGGGCCGACATGGCTGCGCTTCGCTGGGGTCAGCCCGCGCCCGGATTCTCGCTGCCGTCGACGCTGGGGCGTCCCGTCACCCTGGAGGAGTATCGGGGCCAGGATGTGGTGCTCGCGTTCTACTGCTACGACTGGGGCAACATCTGAACGCCCGAGCTCACCGGCCTGGGTCAGGCCGCGGACGAGCTCGCCCGTCGGGGCGCGGCGATGCTGGCGATCAGCGGGGACTCGCCCTTCTGCCACGAGGCCTACATGAAGGCCCGGCGGTTTCCCTTCCCGCTGCTGAGTGACGTCCACCGGACCGCCATCGCCGCCTACGGCGTACACGACACCGATCGGAACGTGGCGTACCGCTCGACCTTCGTGGTGGATCGCGACGGGAACCTGCGTTGGGGCCAGGCGGGCGACCGACAGATGGTGCGCGAGAGCGCGGAGATCTTCCGCGTGCTCGACGTGATCGCGCGGCTTCGCTGATCTCCTCTTCCCCCGGGGCGTACCATCGATCCTAAAGGGGGCACTGCTATGCCACGCGAGCGCATCGTCATCATCGGCGCGTCTCTGGCCGGGGCCACCGCCGCCGCCGGCCTGCGCGAAGGCGGCTTCGAGGGCGACATCACCCTGGTGGGCGCGGAGGCGCGGCCGCCATACAACCGTCCGCCGCTGTCCAAGGGCTATCTGCGCGGCCAGGAGAAGTTCGAGGACCAGCTCGTCAAGCCCGCCGACTACTACTCGGGCGCGCGCATCGATTTGCGCCTGGGGGCGCGGGTCACCAGCGTCGATCCGACGCGCAAGCACGTGTCGCTCGAGGGCGGCGAGCGGCTCCCGTACGACAAGCTGCTCGTGACGACGGGTAGCCGCAACCGCACGCTCGAGGCGCCGGGCGCCGACCTCGCCGGCATCCTGCAGCTCCGCACCGTGGAAGACTCGGACCGTATCCGCTCCGCCGCCCAGCGGGGGCGGCGGGCGGTGCTGGTGGGCTTCGGCTTCATCGGCTGCGAGGTTGCGGCGTCTTTGAGACAAATGGGCGTGGAAGTGGCCGCCATCGATGGCCACCCCGTGCCGCTCGGCCGCGCCCTCGGCCCCGAAGTGGGCGAGGTGCTGGGCGAGATCCATCGCGACAAGGGCGTGGAGCTGGTGCTGGACGACGGCGTGGCCGCGTTCGAGGGCATGGGACGCGTGGAGCGCGTGCGCACGAAGAAAGGCCGCGTGCTGGAGTGCGACTTCGTCGTCGCGGGCATCGGCATCGTGCCCAACGTGGAGCTGCTCGTCTCCGCCGGCGCCGGCGTAGACAACGGGATTCTCGTGGACGAGCATTGCCACACCTCGCTGCCCGACGTGTGGGCGGCGGGCGACGTGGCCAATCACATGCACCCGCTCTTCGGGCGGCTGCGTGTCGAGCACTGGAATCACGCGGACCGCCACGGCCGCGCGGCGGCCCGCTCGCTGCTGGGCGACGACACGCCCTACGACTACGTCCACTCGTTCTGGTCGGATCAGTACGAGCACGTGATCGAGTACGTGGGCTTCGCGCGCAGCTGGGATCGCGTCGTCTTCCGCGGTCGCCGCGAGGAGCGGAAGCTGCTGGCCTTCTACGTGAAGGACGGCGTCCTCCTCGCCGCCGCCGGCATCGATCGCGGCGGAGACCCCGAGGATCCCCAGTCGGACAGCGAGCTGAAGATCGCGGTGGATCTGATCCGCGACCGTGTGCCCGTGGACGCTGGACAGCTTGCTGACGAGAGCGTGGGGCTCCGGACCCTCGCCACCGCCCGTCCCACCTCCCGGTCCGACGCGTGAGCTGGGCGGGCAGGACGCGTCGCCGCCCGCTGAGCGTCGTCCTGCTCGCCCTCGCCGTCCTCGTCCTCGTGGCGCTCGTCTACTACGGTGGCCGGATCATCCTGGTCGGCAACGGCTACGTGGCGAAGACGGTGTGCTCGGGCGTCTTCGTGATGGGACGCAGCCCCCAGCCGGTGCTCGACGAGGAGATCCACCTCAACGATCCCGGTATCCTGCGTCTGGTCGCGGTCGACGTGGACCGGAGCGGGGGGACCGTCACCAGCCGGCTGCTGGGCCTCGGTGGTCGGACGGCCGTCTTTCGCCAGGGCCTCGGGTGCACGCTCGCCCTGGGCGTCACTCCGCGCGACCTCGCGGCGCGTGGGCTGCCGTTGCCCGGTGCGATGCCGGCCACCATCCGCACGCCGTGGCCGGCGCCGACTGGCGCGCCCGCCGCGCCGCTCGATCCGGCGGCGGTGACCGCGGCGCTCGACGAGGCCTTCGCCGAGCCCGGCGCCATTCCCTCGCGCCGCACGCGCGCCGTCGTGGTGGCGCAGAACGGCCGCGTCATCGCCGAGCGCTACGCTCCCGGCTACGGCGCGGACTCGCCGCTGCCCGGGTGGTCGATGACCAAGAGCGTGGTCAACGCGCTGGTGGGCGTGCTGGTGCGCGAGGGGCGGCTGGCGCTCGACGAGCCGCTGCGAGTTCCGGAGTGGGCGACGGTGGGGGACCCGCGCGGCGCGATCACGCTGCGGCAGGCTCTCCAGATGTCCAGCGGGCTCCAGTTCTCCGAGAGCTACGGCAATCCCCTCGGCGACGTGCTCTGGATGCTGTTCGGCACGGGGGACGCGGCGCGCTTCGCCGCCGGCAAATCACTCACCGCGCCGCCGGGTACCCAGTGGTCCTACGCGAGCGGCACCACCAACATTATCGCCCGCGCCCTTCGCCGCGCGGTCGGCGGCGGCGACGAGGACTACTGGCTCTTCCCGCGGCGGGCGCTCTTCGAGCCGCTCGGCATGGCGAGCGCGGTGCTGGAGCCGGACGCCGCCGGTGACTTCGTGGGCTCGTCGTTCATGCTTGCCACCGCGCAGGACTGGGCCCGCTTCGGCACCCTCTACCTGCAGGACGGCATCTGGGGCGACAGGCGGGTGCTGCCCGAGGGCTGGGTCACCTTCAGTACTGCGCCGGCGCCCGCCGCACCGGACGGCGTCTACGCCGCCCATTTCTGGCGCCGCCTCGGGCGCGACGCCTACGCGCCGTCGGGCGAGGACAGGCTTCCCGCGGACGCCTACCACGCCATCGGCCACGAGGGGCAGATCATGACGATCATTCCCTCGCGCCGGCTGGTCGTGGTGCGGCTGGGCCTCGCCGTCGGTCGCGGCGCGTGGGACCAGGCGGCGTTCCTGCGGCGCCTACTCGGAGCGCGATGACTCCGCCGCGCCCATCGCGGCCACCCACACCGACTTCACGTTGACGAACTCGCGGATGCCGAACTCGGACAGCTCGCGCCCGTAGCCCGACCGCTTGACGCCCCCGAAGGGCAGCCGCGGATCGGACTTCACCATGCCGTTGACGAACACCGCGCCCGACTCGACGTGGGCGGCGAGCTTCTCCGCCCCCGGAAGATCGCGGCTCCAGATGGACGCGCCCAGGCCGAAGGGGGAGTCGTTGGCGAGGTGCACCGCGTCCATGCCGTCCTTGGCGCGGATCACCGCGGCCACCGGCCCGAAGGTCTCCTCGTCGAAGGCGGGCATGCCCTTGTCCACTCCGGCGAGCAGGGTGGGCGGGTAGAACGCGCCCGGCCCCTTCGGGATCTCGCCCCCGAGGAGCACGCGCGCGCCCCGCTTCTTCGACTCCTCCACCTGCCGGTGGAGCGCGTCGCGAAGCTCGAGCCGGGCCTGCGGGCCGACCTGGGTCTCGCGCGAAAGGGGGTCACCCATGCGCCGCGCCGCCAGCTCCGTCTTGAAGAGGTCGAGGAAGCGATCGGCGACCGACTCGACCACGATGAAGCGCTTGGCTGCGATGCAGCTCTGACCGCTGTTGACGAGCCGCGCGTCGGCGGCGCCCCGCGCGGTGAAGGCGAGGTCGGCGTCGCCCAGCACGATGAAGGGATCGCTGCCGCCGAGCTCGAGCACCGTCTTCTTCAGCTCGCGGCCCGCCTGCTCCGCGACCTTGGCGCCCACCACGTCGCTGCCGGTGAGGGTGAGGGCCGCGATGCGCCGGTCGGCGATGAGCGGGCTCACCGCCGAGGATTCCAGCAGCACGGTGCGGAAGAGGGCGCGCGGGAAGCCCGCCTGCCGGAGCACCTCCTCGATCTGCAGCGCGCAGCGCGAGACATTGGACGCGTGCTTGAGGATGGCCCCGTTGCCCGCCATCAAGGCCGGCGCCGCGAAGCGGAACACCTGCCAGAAGGGGAAGTTCCACGGCATGATCGCCAGCACCACGCCGAGTGGATCGTAGCGGACGTAGCTCCGCAGCGCGTCCGTCTCGCGCGGGTCCACCCGGAGCATCGCCTCGGCGTGGTCCGCGTAGTATTCGCAGGTCCACGCGCACTTCTCGGCCTCGGCCTCGCCCTGGGCGATGGGCTTGCCCATCTCGGCCGTCATCGTGCGCGCGAATTCGGTCATGCGCGTGCGCAGGATGCGGGCGGCCTCCCGCATGGGCTTGGCGCGCTCGACGATCGGTACCGCGCGCCACTCCTGGAAGGCCGCGTGCGCGCCGCTCACGATACGTTCGAGCTCCGCGGGGGACGTGGGATCGAACTTCTCCACCACCTCGCCGGTCGCCGGATTGATGGTTTGAATGCTCATGATTACCCTCCTCGCTTCGCTCGGAGCCCGCGCTTTGCGCGGGACCCCATCATGTATCCGCTCGCCTCGCCTTCGGCTGCGGCTCGCCCACCAACTGCCATCGTCTCGCCGCGCTCGCGCGCGTGCAACCGGGAGGGTAAGCTGGCGTGAGGAGGTGGCGATGAAGGCGGCGGACGTGATCGCGCGGTGTCTGGAGAACGAGGGGGTCCGCTACGTGTTCGGCGTGCCCGGCGAAGAGATCCTCGACATCATCGATTCGCTGGTGGACTCCCGCATCCAGTTCGTGCCCACCCGCCACGAGCAGGGCGCCGCGTTCATGGCGGACGCGTGGGGGCGGCTCACCGGCCGGGCCGGCGTGTGTCTCGCGACGCTCGGGCCGGGCGCCACCAATCTCGCCACCGGCATCGCCGACGCCAATCTCGACCGCGCGCCGCTGGTGGCCATCACCGGCCAGGCCGGCCGCGACCGCGTGCACAAGGAGTCGCATCAGTACGTGGACATCGTGGAGTCCATGCGCCCGCTCACTAAGTGGAACACGCGCCTCGAGACGGCCGCGGTGGCGCCCGAGGTGATCCGCAAGGCCTTCAAGCTCGCGGAGTCGGAGAAGCCCGGCGCCTGCCACATCGAGGTGCCGGAAGACGTGGCGGACGAGACCGCGGAGGGCCACCCCTTGTCCACCGAGCGGGCCCGCCGGCCCTCGCCCGACCGCGCCGCTCTCCAGGCGGCGGCCCAGCTCATCGAGGACGCGTCGTTCCCCCTCATCTTCGCGGGCAACGGGGTCGTCCGCGGCCGCGCCGCCGGAGCGCTACGCGCGTTCTCCCGTCGCCACGGCATCCCGGTGGTCAACACGTTCATGGCCAAAGGGTGTCTGCCCTACGACGACCCGCTCTGCCTCTTCACCGCCGGCCTCCAGGCCCGCGACTACGTCTCGTGCGGGTTCGAGAAGGCCGACCTCATCCTCTCGATCGGTTACGACCCGGTGGAATACGCACCGCGCTTCTGGAATCCCGAGCGGAAGAAGACCATCGTCCACGTGGACTTCACGCCCGCCGAGGTGGACAGCTACTACCAGCCCGCGGTGGAGGTGGTGGCGGACGTGCGCGAGACCCTGGAGCTCCTCGGCGACCTCGTGAAGGGACAGAAGGACCCCGCGCCCTTCGCGGTGCTCCGGCGCTTCATCCTGGAGCAGATCGAGGAGGGCGCGGGTGACGACACGTTCCCCATCAAGCCCCAGCGCATCCTGCGGGATCTCCGCAGCGTGATGGCCCGCGACGACGTCCTGATCTCGGACGTGGGGACGCACAAGCTCTGGGTGGCGCGCACCTTCCCGGCCTACGAGGCCAACACCGTGCTGATCTCGAATGGCTACGCCGCGATGGGCTTCGCGCTGCCCGCCGCCATCGCGGCCCGTCTCGCCCAACCCGATCAACGGGTCATCGCGGTGTGCGGCGACGGCGGCTTCCTCATGAACGTCCAGGAGCTGGAGACGGCGCAGCGCCTCGGCGTCGCCCTCGTCTGCGTGATCTTCCGCGACGGCGGCTACAACTTGATCGAGTGGAAGCAGCAGAACCAGAAGGGCCGGACGGCCGGCGTGCGCTTCGGCAATCCCGACTTCGTGACTCTGGCGCGCGCCTTCGGCGCCAAGGGCATCACGGTGGGCGCCCCGCGCGACCTCGTTCCCGCGCTGCGGGAGGCGATGGCGCACCCGGGTGTCGCCATCGTGGACGTGCCGGTCGACTATGGCGAGAACGCGCGGCTCACCGCGCGACTCGGCCAGCTCGTCTGCCCTATCTAGTCCCGAAGAGCCGGTCGCCCGCGTCCCCGAGCCCGGGCACGATGTAGCCGTGATCGTCGAGGTGGCTGTCCACCGCGGCGGTGTAGACGGGCACGTCGGGGTGCTGCGCGTGGAAGTGGCGCAGTCCCTCGGGGCAGGAGACCAGGCAGACGAACTTGATGGAGCGCGGGTTCGTCTCCTTGAGCCGGTTGACCGCGGCGACTGCCGAGTTCCCCGTGGCCACCATTGGGTCCATCACGATGGCGTCGCGGTCGTGCATGACCTTGGGCACCTTCGCGTAGTATTCGACGGCGGCGAGGGTCGCGTGATCTCGGTAGATCCCGATGTGACCGACCCGCGCGCTGGGCAGGATGCGCAGCATGCCGTCGAGGATGCCCGTGCCGGCGCGAAGGATGGCGACCAGCACGATCTTCTTACCGTCCAGCACGGAGGCGCTCATGCGGGCGAGAGGCGTCTGAACGACGGTGGCCTGGGTGGGCAGGTCGCGCGTGACCTCGTAGGCCAGCAGCATCCCGATCTCGGCGACGAGGGCGCGGAACTCGGAGGTGCTCGTCTCCTTGCGCCGGAGCAGGGAGAGCTTGTGCTGGACCAGGGGATGATCGATGACGTGGACGTCGCCCGCCATGCGTGTCTCCGCCCGTGGCCGTGCGCGGCGGCCGCCGCCTCGCCGCGCGCCCTAGTCCCGCGTGAAGCGGGGCATCACGCGGGTGGCGAGTAGCTCCATCGAGCGCTTCCAGAGGGCGGGGCGGTCCCAGTCGTGCCCGGCCATGAGGAGGGTGCCGAACGGACCGATCTCCTCGCGCAACGCGACCAGTTGATCGAGCACCCGGGACGGGCTCCCGGCGATGATCATGCCGCGCTTGACCGCATCCACCGTCGTCTCGGCGTCGGGGAGATCGACGTCGGGCTTGATCATGAACAGCGCCTTCCGGCCCAGCGAGAACGAGTGGATGAAGAACTTGTAGTAGAAGGAAAGCCCCGAGGCGGGATCCGCGAGGTACTCCTCGGCCTCGGCGTCGCTCTCGGTCACGAGCACGCTCCGCGACACGCGCCACACGCCGGGATCGGGACGGCGCCCCACCGCCTCGCAGCCCTCCACGTACTTCTCCCAGTGGCCTCGCAGGTAGCGCTTGTGGAAGAAATTGCCGGAGACCGGGATCCAGCCCTTCTCGCCCGCCACCTTCGCGGTGGACGAGTTGGGCGTGATGATCGAGATGGCGATCGGCGGGTGCGGCTGCTGGAGCGGGCGGGGGATGTAGCCCACCTTGAACTCGGGCCAGATCGCGTCCTTCAGGGCGAATTTCCAGAAGCGGCCGTTGATCTCGTAGGGCGGGTCTTGGGCCCAGAGCCGGAGCACGATGTCGATCGACTCCTGCACCATCTGCGGTCGCAGCTCGGCCTGACCCACGTCGAACATCTCGAGGTCCGACACCAGCCCGCCGGGGCCGATGCCCATGATGAAGCGCCCGCCCGAGAGCTGGTCGAACATGGCGGCGTGCGCGGCGACCAGGCCGGGATGCACCTGGGGGAGATTCAGCACGCCGGTGCCGAGGCGGATCTGCGTGGTCAGAGGGATCACGGTGGCGAGGAAGATCAGGGGCGAGGTGATCCGCTCGCTCCATGACGAGAAATGCTCGCCCACGTACGCCTCGGAGAAGCCCAGGCGGTCGGCGAGGATCACCGCCTCGCGGTCTTCCTCGAGGAGCTGCGCGTAGTTCTTCCCCGGGTGATGGAACGGCATCGTGAACATCCCGAGCTTGACGGGCACGCTCACCGATTCGCCCTCGGGATCTTGCCGATGCCGGGCAGGCGGCCGAGGAAGTTGCCGGTGACGCCGCCGTCCACCACGAGATCGTGGCCGTTGATGTAGCGGGCGTCGGGTCCGAGGAGGAACGCCACCACGTCGGCCATGTCCTCCGGCCCCGCGACGCGGCCCAGCGGAACCAGCGCGTCGCGCGCCGCCGCGACTTCGCCATCGGCGTACACGGGTTCCGTCATGCCAGTGCGGACCATCCCCGGAGAGACCGCGTTCACGCGGATGCCGTCGCGGCCGAGCTCCTGCGCGAGCACCTTCACCAGCATGATCACCGCGGCCTTGGTGGGTCCGTAGGCGCCGAGGTTCGCGTGTGCGTTGCTGCCGGACATCGAGCCGATCGCCACCATGGCGCCGCGCGCGGCCTTCAGCGCGGGGTACGCGGCCTTGGCGAGAAGCCAGGTCGCGCGCGTGTTCACGGCGAAGAGGCGATCCCAGTCCTCGACGGTGTAGTCCACCAGCGGCCCGGGCCGGTTGATGCCGGCGTTGCTGACGAGGCCGTCGAGCCCGCCGAAATTCGTCACCGCCTCGGCCACCACCCGGCCAGGCGCGTCCGCACTGCCCATGTCGCCGGCGAGAGGCAGCGCCGCGGCGCCGAGATCGGCCAGCTCGGCGGCGACTTGCTGCAGCGCCGGCGTCACCGCGAGATCCACCGCCGCGATGTGCGCCTTTTCCCCCTTCGCCCGCGCATCGCGCGCGAGCCTCAGGCACGTCGCCCGCCCGATTCCGCTCGCTGCTCCCGTGACCAGTACCCGCATGAGACGCCTCCGGATATGTGAACTGACGGATCGCTTTGCCGCGCGTGGCCGCGCGGCCGTGAAACGCACGAAGTGTACCGCACTTTCATGCTATTGCTGAGCGGGTGAGCAGCGTCGCTCCTGCGGCGAGCGCGGCGACTCCGCGTCTCGCCGTCCTCGAGGTGTTGTCCGAGCCGTCGTACCGGCGGCTCTGGCTCTCCGGCCTCTTCGTCAATGCCGCGCGCTGGATGGACCTCATCGTGCTCGGCTGGCTCTCCTATCAGCTCACCGGCTCGCCCTTCATGGTGGGGCTCGCCGCGTTCGCGCGCTCGGCGCCCATGATGGCGCTGGGCCCGCTCGCCGGGATCGTGGCGGATCGCGCGCATCGCGGCCGCGTGCTCCTCGCCACCCAGACGCTCGGCCTCGTCACCGGGCTCACCCTCGCGCTGGTGTTCGCGCGGGGCGCGGGCGGCTACTGGCCCCTCGTCGGTCTCGAGGTGCTGTTCGGCGTGCTGTGGGCGCTCGACTTCCCGGCGCGCCGCACGTCGATCTTCACGCTGGTCGGCCCGCGCCGCGTCGCCAACGCGGTGTCGCTCGAGACCGTGTCGATGCAGGTGGCGAAGATCGGCGGCCCCGTGCTCGCCGGCGTGGGCTTGGCGCGCCTGGGCCCGGAAGCCTGCTTCGGGGCCATCGCGCTGCTCTACGCGCTGGGACTCCTCGTCTCGCTCGGGCTCCCCGCCCGCATCGGTGGCCCCGCGCGCAGCCCGCGCGCCGGCGTGCTCGCCACCCTCGCCGAGGGCGCGCGCACCGCCTGGGCCGAGCCCACCGTGCGTACGGTGCTGCTGATCACCGTGCTCATGAACACGCTCTTCTTTCCCTACCAGCACATGCTGCCCGTATTCGCCCGTCACGTGCTGGGCGGCGGGCCCGAGTTCCTCGGCGCCCTCGTGGCCGCCGACGGCCTGGGCGCGCTGCTGGGCGCGCTGGCCATCGCGTCCCAGCGGGGCTTCATCTCGCACCGGCGCCTGTTCGCCCTCTCGGTGCTGAGCGCGCCGTTTCTCCTTCTGGCCTTCTCGGCTTCGCGCTGGGGCGTGCTGTGTCTCGCCATCCTCCTGCTGATCGGCGCGCTCGAGTCCGGCTTCGCGGCCATGCAGAGCACGCTCGTGCTGCTGTCGGCGCCCGAGGCCTCGCGGGGCGGCGCCATGGGCATCCTCTCTGCGTGCATCGGCACCCAGCCGCTCGGCACCCTATGGATCGGGCTCCTCGCGACCACGGCGGGTGTGCCCCTCGCGATGGCCGCCAACGCCGCGCTCGCCCTCGCCCTGATCCTCCCCCTGGCGCTCTCGCTGGATCGGCTACGCAGTCGGGAAACTTGACAATCTGATGACGGGGCGGTGCCCCCGCCCCGTAAGATCCCGACGTCACTGCTCCGTCGCCGTGGCACTCGCCTTGCTGGACTCGGTATCGGCGAAGTCCCCCCACGCCTTGCGTCAGCGTAGGGATCCGACCTGTAGCGGTGCGCGATTCATATGCTGGCGGGGACTGACGGTGAGGTCCCAAGAGGACAAGGTGCGCAAGGTTAGGTGACGGAGCATGGTGCAACGCGGGCGAACGGACGCACGATGAGGACGGAGCATCTCCTCGACCGCGTGGGCGAGGCCACGGTGACCGCGCCGGCGTCCGGACACGTGACCATCCAGCCCATGACCCTGCTGCGCGACACGCGCATGGCGCTCTTGCAGCATCCGGACTCGCTGATGGAGTTCCCGCCGCTCGTGCTCGGGCCGCGCCCGCGCCTGCTCTTGGCGTGCGGTATCAAGAAGATCGCGTGGAGCCGTCTCCCTTCGGAGATCGCCTTCGAAGCGTCGATCCTCGTCGACGGCGAGGGCGAGACGCGCGTGCTCTCCGTCGGTCTCGATCCGCACCACCGCGAGGAGGACCGCCGCTGGGTGGAGCGCGAAATCGACCTCGCCCGCTTCGCGGGACGCCGCGTGCGGCTGGTGCTCCGCACCTCGGTGTCGCGGCGTCTCGACCCTCACCATGCCTGGGCGGGCTGGGCCGACCCGCGCATCGTCCATGACGCGCCGTCGGCGCCACGTCGCGTGCGTCCCGCGCCCGATCCTCCGGTGGTGTTGCTCGTCTCCGCGGATGCGCTGCGCGCCGATCACCTCGGGTGCGCGGGGCATCCAGGCGTGCGCACCCCGCACCTCGATGCGCTCGCAAAGACCGGGGTCCGCATGATGCACGCGCGAGCGCAGGCCGGGACCCGCACGGGCTCTTACGCGAGCCTTCTCAGCGGTCAGCACGTGCCGACCCACGGGATCGACGCGGAGTGGGGGCGGATGCCCCCCAGCCTAGCCACCCTGCCCGTCTATCTCCGCGCCTTCGGCTATCACACCGTGTTTGCAGCGAGCGACACGGGGCTCGGCGCCCGCTCGACAGGCCTGGGCGAGCTCTTCGCCGAGCAGATCCCCTCGCTCGCGCGCGGCCGGCAGGACGGCGCCATCACGACGCGACGGTGGGTCGACTGGCTGGATCGGCGCCCGGCCCGACCGTCCTTCGTGTGGCTCGAGTACGTCGATGCCCGGCCGCCGGCGCCCCTCCCCGAGCCCTTTCGCTCCATGTACTACACGGGCGATCCCAGCCGGACAGCGCGCGAGCATCGGGCGGCCGATGTGGCCGGCATTCGGGCGATCGAAGCGGTGCGGGAGATCGAACGGGCGCTGCCCGCCCTGCGGAAGGGGCGCTCCGACGTCGCCATCACCGAGACGTTTCGCGCCACCGTGGCGCACTGGCGCGGGGCCGCGGGCTGCAGCCCCGAGCTGGCGGCGTATCTGGTGGACCTGCCGGCGGAGGCCCGTCGCGGGCTCAGCGTCTCTCGGTTCGCGGACTGGCTCGACGGCGAGGCCCGCGGTCTCGAGTCCGGTCCTCCGTCGCGGGATCTGGTGGCCTGGCTCGAGCGGCTACTCCCCATGCTGAAGGAGATCGAGGCCGACGCGACGTCGTGGCTCGAGGGCGTCGTGGACTTTCGCTACGCGATCAGCCAGTACATGGCCGGGATCTCGTATCTGGACTATCAGGTCGCGCGTCTCATCGAGGCCCTCGAGGACCGAGGGCTCGCCGAGCGCACCACCGTGATCGTGTGCTCACCCCACGGCGAGTGCCTGGGCGAGCGCGGCGTCTTCTTCGCGCACCAGACGCTGCTCGAGGCATCGCTCCGCGTGCCGGTGATCTGGAAGCCGGCCGCGGGCAGCCTCCGCGCGCCCGGCGCGGAGATTGGGGGCGTGTTCGACCTGATCGACCTCTTCCCCACGCTGATTGAGTCGTTGGGACTGCCCGTCCCCGCCGGCCTCGCTGGAGCGAGTCGCTGGCCCTCTCTGCGCGACGGAACCGACATCCCGCGGCATCCCAGCGTGGCGGTGGGCGAGCACGGCGCCATGCTCGCCCTCACGATGCCGCCGTGGAAGCTCCTCACCGTCTACCGCGACCACCGCGTCTCGGAGGAGTGGGCGTGGCGTGCGGGGGAACGGGCGCTGCACGATCTGCGCGACGTGCCGCCCGACACGGTGGACGTCGCGGCGCGCCATCCCGACGTGGTAGGCCAGATCGCCACGCACCTCGACGCGTGGCGGCGGGCGATGGGCTGGGTGGGAAGAGAACGGGGCTGAGGGCGGTGCGCGGCCGCCTCACGCCCCGCCGAGGGGGCAGCCCGGCGGCATCGCCGCCTTCTTCTTTTCGATGATATCCATCGCGTAGCGCTCGAGGTAATGGGTGATGGTCTCGACGCGGATCTTCACCGAGCCGGCGGGCTTGGTCGAGTCGAGATCCTGGAACGAGAAGAACAGAGTGCCCGAGCGCTCCACGATCTGCTGCACCGGCGTATAGGTCGGCTGGTCCATCCCGCATTCGTAGCTCGCCAGCCGCACCACGCAGGCCACCCAGGGCATGCGCGCCGCCGCCTTCGCCCCCCACAGGATCTCGTTGGTGTTGGCAGAGTACGAGGACGGCCAGACATCCCGAATGTCGAAGGCCGATCGGATGATCCCGGCCCGGATGTCCTCGCCGAAGGCCCAGTCCATGAGGTCCTGATCGATGGGAAAGTACTGGGCCCACAGCACCGGGTAGCCGTAGGCCTGGAGATCCACCTCGATCTCGTGGCCGATGCCGGGATCCATGTGGTAGGGACGGGCGAGCACGAGGAGGCAGGGCCGGTTCTCTCGCGCGCACCACTCGAGGATCTCGCGTCCTTTCCCCCGCAGCCGCGTGTTGAAGTCGGCGAGCGAGCGATAACCCTCGTCCACCGCGCGCGCCGTCTCCTCGGCGGTGAGGCCGGGGATCACGCCCCGCAGCCCCTCCCAGAGCTGCTTGGGGACGAGCTTGGGCTCGTCCAGCGACACGAACGGCGAGGCGTAGCGGAGGCCCTGCTCCGCGAACACGTCGCGCTCCTTCATGAAGCCGGCCTTGATGTTCTCGGGGGCCGCCATCACCCGGGGGCAGGCGAGCGTGCGGGCGACGTGGCCGGAGAGGAAGGAGGGGAGGTTGTAGATCATGGGGGAGAAGACGATGTCGAGCTTCTCTTTCTGCCCGAACACCAGCTCGCCGTAGTGGCCGGCGATGCACTTCACCGGATAGCAGCAGTCCACGGTGCCGCGGCCCTTGCCGAACTGGCGCCCCTGCTCCTCGGAGGTGTCGGACGAGAACACGAGGCGGCGCCCCTCGACACCGAGCGCGCCGAAGAAGCCCACCCAGAACTGGTGGGTGGACCAGAGATTGAGGACGCGCGGGATGCCGATCCGGAGGCTAGCCCGCGACGACCCCGGATTCGACTCGGGGACGGCGGAAGGCGTCCGTCCGAACCATCTCGGCAAGGTTAGGGTACTCACGCTTGACCTCCTCGAGCTTCGACTTCACCTGACGCAGCTCGTTGACGTCCTCCACCAGCCCCTTGGGACAGGAGTTGCCGCTGATCACGCGCTCCCAGCCCTGGGCCAGCGGAAGCTTGCTCCACGGGCGGCCGGCTGCGCAGGGGAGCTGGACGTCGATGAACGTGCGCGTGCAGTTGATCGGGCACCACTTGCATACCGTCTCCGGTGCGGTGGTGCTGGTGTAGACGAGGGCGGCAACGGTGTCGAAGCCGCGGAAGCGTGTGGTCCCGCCGCGCGCGCGCCAGTCCACCGCGCAGAGGGCGGCGCCGATGGCGCCCGCCTCCCCGGAGTAGGGATGGAGCACCACGTCGGCGTCCGGCACCTTGCCGCGGATGAAGTCCACCTGGGCCTTCACCACCGCCATGTTGCGGTGGGTGCCGCCCTGGAGCACGAACTTGCGCCCGACGGCACGGAGGTTCTGGAGCTGGCCGGCGTAGATCCACACGTTGATCGGGAGCACCGCGGCGAGCGCGGCCATGATCTCCTCCGCGGCCCAGCCCTTGCGCTGCTGGTTCACGATGTCCGACTGGAGGAACACGCCGCAGCCCATGGCCAGCGTCGGCATCGACTTGGCCTGGAACGCGCGGTCGGCGTACGCCTCGAGGGGGATCGAGTACCGCTCGGCCACGCCCTGGAGGAACGCGCCGTTGCCGGAGGAGCACTGCGAGTTCAGCCGGAAGTCGGCGACGGTGCCCTGGCGCAGGATCATGATCTTGACGTCGGTGCCGCCGACGTCGCAGATCACGTCGGCGTCGGGGAAGAAGTGCAGCGTGCCGGTGGCGTGCGCGACCGTCTCCACCACCGCCACGTCGGCGCCGAGCACGTCCTTGAGGAGGTCCTTGCCGTAGCCGGTGAGGGCGAGGCCCGCCACGTCCGTGAATCCCGCCTCGCGCACCTGCGTGAAGAGAGCCTGGGCGTCCTCGATGGGATTGCCCTTGGAGAGCGCGTAGCAGGAGAAGAGCAGCTCGCGATCAGGGGAGAGCACCACCGCCTTCGCGGTCGTGCTACCGAAGTCGCAGCCCACGAGCACCGGTCCCGGGTGGACAGGCGCGTCCTCGGGGGACGGCGCGCCCGTGGCCGGCCGCTTGAGATCGTAGGCCGACACGAAGGACTCGAGGTCGCTCGCGCACGAGACCAGGGCCCGGCCACCGTCCTTGGCCTTCTGCTCGGCCTGGCCTTCCTCGACCCACCAGCGGAGATTGTCGCGGCCCTGGTAGATGGCCACGCCCTCCGGTTCGCCCGCGCCGACCTCCACGCAGCCCAGGCACGCGTAATAGAGCGCATCCTTGGGGACGACGATGCAGTCGGCGGGCTCGCGGCCGGCGGGGAGCGCGATCTTCCGCTGCTGCCAGAGCTTGACGAGGTGATGGCGCCAGGCCTCCTGGAGGCCCCGGAAGAAGAGGTTGGGCCCCCCGAGCAGCAGTACCTCGGGCGAGGGCGTGTTGCCCTTGGTCAGGGTGGCGAGGTTCTGGTACACGACCGCTTCGAACAGGCTGGCGATGATCTCCTCCACCTGCACCCCGGTCTTCACCAGGGTGTTGGCGTCGGTCTCCGCGAAGATGCCGCACTTGCTGCTCACCTTGTGGAGGCTCATGCCTTCGTACGGCATCTCGGCGAGGCGCTCGGCCGGCACGGCGAGCTTGCGCGCGGTCTTCTCGATGAAGGTGCCGGTGCCGCCGCTGCAGGCGGACTGCATGTAGACCTGCTTGGTCTTCCCCCCGCCGCTCGGCGTGAAGAAGACCGTCTTCATGTCTTCGCCGCCGATCTCGGAGACGAAGCGCACGTTGGGGTGCTGCTGCTCCACGCAGGCGGCGACCGCCACCACTTCCTGCACCATCTTGGCGCCGACCAGCGGCGCCAGGAAGCCCGCGCCCGAGCCGGTGAAGAAGATGCGGTCGCGCCCGGGGGCGAGCTGCGCGTCCTCCTCCATGCGCCCCAGAAACTCGAGGACCTTCTCGGCCTGGCGGGTGTTGTGCCGCTGATAGTCGCGCCACTGCACCGCTCCGTCCTCCATGACCAACGCCTTGACGGTCGTGGAGCCCACGTCCATCCCGACGTATTTCATGCGGCGGCCTTGACCTTGAGCGAGCCCGTCTTCTGCGCCACGTGCAGGATGAGATTCGCGCCGGCGCCCGCGCAGCCCATGTGCGGGATCTTGTAGTCGCCTCGCTTCATCGCGGGGTGCGCGTCGAGGTAGGTGCGGACGGCGTCGAGTGTCATCCCACTCCGGGCGAGCGCCTCGTCGAACTCGCGCTGCGCGCGCTTCTTGGCCTCGGTGAGGATCATCTGACAGCGCGAGAGCGCGTGCACCTCGGCGTCGCCCTTGATCTCGAGGGGCGCGTAGAGGAGGTCGGGATACTTCCCGATGACGCCCGACATGGCGCCGATGCTCATGGTATTGGGCATGCAGGAGTAGGGCGACAGCTCGCAGATCATGTGGGCCTTCTTCTTGGTATGGGCCCAGATGGCCTTGCCGATCAGCATGTCGCCCTCGCCCCCGTCCAGGCGATGGTTGAAGTAGGGCGCGGCGAGACGCCGCAGCTCGAGCTGATATGGCAGCTCGTGGGCGAGGTCGCCCATGGCCCGGCGGAGGCGGTTGAACACGCCCCGATAGATCGCCTGCACCGCACGGCCCAGGCCGAGCTTGAGCCGCGCGCCCCTCTCGATGCGCGCGTAGTCCTCGAAGCGCTGGAGGCCTAGTCGCAGGAGATAGTCCATCCACACCGTGATGCCCGCGGGATAGACCTCGGCCCCTTCCGCCTCGAGCCAGCGGTGGATGTTGTAGTTGGGATCGCCCTCCACCGTCTGGAGGTAGAACTCGCCGGTGATCTTCACGGTGGGCTTAGCGCGCAGCCGGTCCACCTCGATGGCGGCGAACTTCTTCCGGATCTCGCGCATCACCTTCACGAAGTAGGGGGTGGCGAGGTACCACGCCACGGCCCGGTACGGGCCCATCTGCGGCCGCCGGCGGAAGGCCTGATAGAGGAGCTCCACCGACTCCTTCACCACCGCGTCGGTCGCGCCCGGCACCACCTCGTAGGGCCGCACCTGATACTCGAGATCCTGCACGAGGTCGGTGGTGAAGATCGCCCACAGACAGCCCAGCGTCACCGGCAGATTCATGTCGAAGCCGTCACCCATCGCCGCCTTCTGGTCCAGCTGATCCTGGGCGAGAAGGAACATGCGGAAGGCCTCGAGCCCGGAGTTGCGCAGGGCCAGCTCGTAGCTCTGGTGGTACTGGCCGAAGCGGCACGCGCCGCAGGAGCCCGCGGT
>DASTYT010000106.1 GCA_035764725.1 Candidatus Methylomirabilota bacterium
ATCATGCCGCCGGTCATGGGCGCCGGCGTCTTCATCATGGCGGAGATCACGGGGATCTCGTACTTCGACATCATCAAAGCGGCGGCCATTCCCGCCATGCTCTACTACGTGGGTCTCTTCGCGATGGTGCACTTCCTCGCGCTGCGCTACGGCGTGCAGGCGGTGCCCCGGAGCCAGCGCCCCTCATGGCGTCCGGTGCTGCGGCGAGCCTACTTCGCGATCCCATTCGTGATGATCGTCTACCTCCTTGCCGAGGGCTACTCACCGACCGGCGCCGCCTTCTACACGATCGTGGCCACGTTCCTCCTCTCGTTCCTGGACCGCGCGACCTGGATGACCCCGCGCAAGTGCTGGGACGCCCTCGTGGAGGCGGCGTTCAGCGCCGCGACGATCGCGGTGGCGCTCGCCGGCTCCGGCATGATCGTGGGGGTGCTCACGCGCACGGGCGCCGCGCTGGCCTTCGGCGGCACCGTCGTGAACTGGGCGGGCGGCGTGCTCCTGATCGCGATGCTCCTGATCTTCATCGTGGTCTCGGTGCTGGGGACGGGGATTCCCACCACCGCGGCCTACGTGATCTCGGTCACGGTGGGCGCGGCCGCGCTCGGCAACCTTGGCGTGAGCCTCCTCGCCGCGCACCTCTTCGTCTTCTACTACGCCGTCCTCTCGGATCTCACGCCGCCGGACGCGGTGACCGCATTCGCCGCCGCCAACATCGCGGGCGCGGACATGTTCGGCACGGGCATCGAGGCGTTCCGGCTCGGCATCGCGGGATTCCTCGTGCCGTTCGCCTTCGTCTTCCATCCGGAGCTCCTCCTCAAGGGCGACTGGGGCCAGGTCGTCCTCATGTCGTCGTTCGCGGCGGTCTCTGCCACCGCGCTGGCCGCGGTCGTGGTGGGCCACGCGTGGGGCCCGATCGGCTGGGGGCTGCGCGCGGTCTGTCTCGTCGCCGCGGGCATGCTGGTCACGCGCGGGCTCGCATGGCAGCTCGGCGGGCTGGTCCTCTACGCGGCGGTGCTGGGCTGGGGCGCCCGGAGGCGTCGCGCCGCGCAGACTCCCGTCACCGCCTGAGCCGCGCGAGCAGCGCCGCGTCGGCGGGCGGGAACTCGTAGCGGTCGAGCTCGGCCGGCGTGACCCACGCCAGCTCCTGACCCTCGAGCGGCCACGGCTCCCCCGTGATCGCGCCGCGGAAGAACGTGATGTGCACGCGCTTGTCCGGGTACTGCCAGTCCACTTCGGCAAGCCGCTCACCCGGCGAGAAGGCGACCCCCAGCTCCTCGCGCACTTCACGGATGAGGGCGCCACGCTCAGTCTCGCCGAGCTCGGGCTTGCCGCCGGGAAATTCCCAGAGGCCCGCGAGGTGCGCGCCCTCGGGCCGCCGCGTGATCAGGATCCGCCCCTCGCGCTCGATCACCGCGGCGACCACGACGATGGCCTCGCCGCCGGGCGCCGTCACGGAAGCACCTCGCGCGCGCGCTGGAGGATGTCCGGCGGCACGGTCAGCCCGAGCGCGCGCGCCGCGCTCAGGTTCACCACGAGATACCCATCGGAGCCGAGGGAGAGGAGGCCGCCCGCGGCGGTGAAGGCGCGCTGGGCCGACGCAGCGGGCAAAGCGTGCGCGGTGGCGAAGGCGGCGAGCCGGGTGAGGCCGTCCTCCCCCAGCCCGCCGGACACGAGGATCAGGAACTCGGCGCGCTGGCCCTCCACCTCGACGAGCACCGCATCGAGCCCCTCCACCCCGGCGAGCGCGACGCCAGACGGATTCAAGCCCTGGCCACGCGCGGCGTCCCAGACGGTGTAGAAGGCGCCCTCACCCTCGGGCACCCCGGGGTCCCACAGGATGGCCAGCCGCCGCGCCGCCGGGGCGATCTGGTGGAGGAGCGCGGGAAGGTCGCGGAGCGACGAGTCTGCGCCGGGGGCGGGAGCGGTGAGCATGGCGACGGCGGCGCAGGCGCCGGTCAGACTCGCGGCGGCGCGGGCTCGCATCGCCTACCGCCGCGGCGACCGCGCTGCCGGGCGCGAAGTGGGATAGCTCGCGCAGAACCTCCGCATCGGGCACGCCCGGCAACGGGGCGCCCGCGCGGTGCACCAGATGGCCCCGAAGTCCATGAGGGCCTGATTCCAGTCATAGGCGCGCCCCCGCGGCAGCAGGGACTCGGAGAGATCCCACATCGCCTTCTGCCCCCGCAGCTTCGCGAGCCGCCGGGGGCCGAGGAAGATGCGGCCGAGCACGCGCCGGACGTTGGTGTCGACGATCGCGGCGTCGCGGCGGAACGCGAAGGAGAGGAGGGCCCCTGCGGTGTAGCGGCCGATGCCCGGCATGCCGCGCAGGGCGCCGGGATCGTCCGGGAGACGGCCGGCGTAGCGGGCCATGGTCTCGCGCGCGATGCCCTGCAGGCGGAGCGGGCGGATGTTGTAGCCGAGGGGATACCAGGTGCGGCGCACGTCATCGGTCTCCGCGCTCGCCAGCCGCTCGAGGCTGGGATAGCGGGCGAGGAACTCGTGGTACTTCGGCACCACGCGCTCGACCTGCGTCTGCTGGAGCATGATCTCGGACACGAGGATGTGATAGGGATCCGAGGTCGCGCGCCACGGAAGATCGCGCCCGTGCCGGCGATACCAGCCGAGCAGTCCGCGCTGGAAGCGACGACGGAGCGCGGGCGCGACGCGAGCGGGCGCGGGCACGGCGGCATTGTACAATGACCCCATGTCGAACGCGTCCGGCCCTGCCGAGCAGTACCGCGCCGTCCGCGAGACGGCGGGCGTCATCGATCGCTCGTCGGTCGGCAAGGCCGAGGTCGAGGGCCGGGACCGCGCGAGCTTCCTCCAGGGCATGCTCAGCAACGATGTGAAGGCCCTCGCCCCGGGGCAGGGCTGCGCTGCCGCGTTCCTCGACGCGCACGGCAAGGTCATGGCGCTGCTGCGCGTGTACACGCTCCCCGATCGGCTCCTCCTCGAGCTGCCGCCCGGCCTCACCCAGAAGACGCTGCTCCTCCTCGACAAGTACCTGATCTCGGAGAAGGTGGCATTCGAGCCGCTGGACGAGGCCTACGCGGTGCTGTCGGTGCAGGGAGCCCAGGCGCCGGCGTTGCTGGCGCGGCTCGCCGACCAACCCATGGATCTGGCCCCGCACGGCCACGTCGAGGCGACGGTGGCGGGCATCGCCACGCGCGTCGTTCAACGGTCTGAATTCGGCGCGCGGCCGGGCTTCTTCATCTGGACCGCGCCCGACGCGGCGCCTTCGCTGCGCGCGGCGCTGGAGGGGGCCGGCGCCACGCCGGTGGAGCCCGCGGTGGCCGAGGTGCTGCGCGTCGAGGCCGGCGAGGCGGCCTACGGGCAGGACGTGGACGAGTCCGTGATCCTGCCCGAGACCAACCTCGAGCACCTCGTGTCCTACACCAAGGGCTGCTACATCGGCCAGGAGGTGGTGGCACGCGTGAAGTACCGGGGTCACGTCAACCGCGTGCTCACCGGCCTCACGCTCGGGGGGCAGCGCGTGCCCCCGCCGGGCGCGGCGGTGGTCGCGGGGGAGCGCGAGATCGGGCGCGTCACCTCCGCAGTGCATTCCCTGGGGCTCGGCGTCCCCATCGCCCTCGCCTATGTGCGCCGCGAGCATCTGGCAGCCGGATCGGAGGTCACCGTGCGCGTCGAGGACGCCCTCCTCCCCGCGCGGGTGACCCCGCCGCCGTTCATCTAGTCGCATCGTCGAGTCGCATCGTCGACGAGGAGCTTCCTCTGCACGAGAACCGCCTGGCGCGCGAGACGAGTCCGTACCTCCTGCAGCACCGGCACAATCCCGTGGACTGGTATCCATGGGGAGACGAGGCTTTCGCCCGGGCGCGCGCGGAGGATCGTCCGCTCCTCCTGTCCATCGGCTACTCCGCGTGCCACTGGTGCCACGTGATGGAGCGCGAGTCGTTCGAGAATCCCGAGATCGCCGGGCTGATGAACTCGCTCTTCGTCAACGTGAAGGTCGATCGCGAGGAGCGCCCTGATGTCGACCAGATCTACATGCAGGCCGTCCAGGCGATGACCGGCCACGGCGGTTGGCCGATGACGGTGTTCCTCACCCCGGAGGGTGTGCCGTTCTACGGGGGCACCTATTTCCCACCCGAGGATCGACACGGCATCCCGGCCTTCCCCCGCGTGCTCCAGGGCGTGGCCATCGCCTATCGCGAGCGGCGCGGTGAGGTAGTGGAGGCGGGACGTCAGCTCCTCGAGCAGATGCAGCAGGGCGAGCGGCTGCGCGCGTCCGTCACCATGCTCACCGACGACGTGCTGATGTCCGCCTTCCAGAATGTGTCCGGCCAGTTCGACGAGCGCGACGGCGGCACCGCGGGGGCGCCGAAGTTCCCCCAGCCGATGATCTGGGACTCGGTGCTGCGCTTCTGGAAGCGCACGGGAAACCCGCGCGCGCTCGACATGGTGGAGCACACGCTCACCCGCATGGCGCGGGGCGGGATGTACGACCAGCTCGGCGGCGGCTTTCACCGCTACTCGGTGGACGCCCACTGGCTGGTCCCGCACTTCGAGAAGATGCTCTACGACAACGCCCAGCTCGCTCGCCTGTATCTCCACGGCTGGCTGGCCACCGGCAACTCCGAGTACCGCCGGGTCGTCGAGGAGACGCTCGACTACCTCGTGCGCGAGATGCGCCATCCCGCCGGCGGCTTCTTCTCCGCCCAGGACGCGGACTCGGAGGGTGTGGAGGGGAAGTTCTTCGTCTGGACGCCCGACGAGCTGCGCGCCGCGCTCGGTGACGAGCCGCTCGCCCACGTGGCGATGACCTACTGGGGGGTGGAGGCCGGCCCCAACTTCGAGGACCACAGCATCCTCCACGTCCCGCGGCCGCCGAAGGAGATCGCCGAGCGTCACGGCCTCACCGAGGAGGGGCTCGCGGGAGCGATCACGCGGGCTCGCAGCACGCTGTACGAGGCGCGCGAGCGCCGGGTGCATCCCGGCCTCGACGACAAGGTGCTGGCCGCGTGGAACGGCCTCGCCCTCGCCGCCTTCGCGGAGGCCGCCCGCGCCCTCGGCCGGGCGGACTACCTTGGCGTTGCGACGGCCAGCGCCGAGTTCCTCACCACGGCCATGGTGCGCGAGGGGCGCCTGCGCCGCTCCTGGAAGGACGGCGAGGCCCGGATCCGCGGCTACCTGGAAGATCACGCCCTCGTCGGGCTCGGCCTCCTCGCCACCTACGAGGCCACGTTCGACCGCCGCTGGCTCGATGCCGCGCGCGGCCTGGGCGACGCCGCGATCGAGCTCTTCTGGGACGCGGAGGCCGACGCCTTCTACGACACGGGCCGCGACCAGGAGACCCTGGTGGTGAGGCCGCGGAGCCTCTTCGACAACGCGGTGCCCAGCGGCACGTCGGTGGCGATCGAGCTGCTCCTGCGCCTGGCGCTGCATACCGGCGAGGACGCTTACGAGCGGCGCGCGCTCGGGGCCCTGCGCCCGATGGCCGACGTGATGGCGCGCTACCCCACCGGCTTCGGCCGCTATCTGGGCGCGCTCGACTTCCATCTGGGCCCGGTTGCGGAGGTCGCGCTCGTGTGGCCGTCGGGCGGCCGCGCGGAGGGGCCCCTGCTGAACGCGGTGGCCGGCCGCTATCTCCCGAATCGCGTGATGGCGGGGGCGGCCGAAGGCGCGCCGGACGCGGCCGGCCTCCCGCTGCTGGAAGGCAAGACCACCGTCGGCGGGCGCCCCGCCGCCTACGTCTGCCGGCGCTACGTCTGCCAGGCGCCCACCACGGACCCCGAGGCGCTCGAACGGCAGCTTGACGGTGGGGTATAATCCGGCCAGCGACGCGGGGGGAGGTTTCCTGAGAACCGGGTGCGGCCCGGGACCCCTCGAACCTGATCTGGATAATCCCAGCGAAGGGAACGCGGCGCGACCGTGATGCTTCGACCGCACCCGAAGGGGTGCGGTTTTTTGCTTTCGGAGGCGCGGTGACCATCACGGTGAACGGCGAGCCGATGGAGCTCCCCGAGGGGCTGACCATCGACGGGCTGCTGGAGCAGCTCAAGGTCCGCCGCGAATACACCGCGGTGGCGCTCAACCGAGAGGTGTGGCCCAAGTCTCGCTACGCGGACACCGTGCTCGAGGAAGGCGACCGGGTGGAGATCGTGCGTCCCATGGGAGGCGGCTGACATGTACGACACATCGCTGTGGCTGGGTGGCAAGGAGTTCAAGTCGCGCCTGATCGTCGGCACGGGTAAATACCCGTCGTTCGAGAACATGCGGGAGGCCATCGAGGCCTCCGGAGCGGAGATCGTCACCGTCGCCGTCCGCCGGGTGAGCCTGCCGGGGCAGGGGGAGTCGCTGCTCGACTACATCGATCCCAAGAAGTACACGCTGCTGCCGAACACCGCGGGCTGTTACACCGCCGACGAGACGGTACGCACGTGCTACCTCGCCCGCGAGGCGGGCCTCGGCAGCATGGTCAAGCTCGAGGTCATCGGCGACTCGCGGACGCTCTTCCCGGACGTGATCGGGCTGCTCGAGGCCACGCGCACTCTGGCCAAGGACGGCTTCACGGTGCTGCCGTACACCAACGACGATCCCGTCATGTGCAAGAAGCTCGAGGACGCCGGCGCGGCGGCGGTGATGCCGCTGGGCGCCCCCATCGGCTCCGGGCTCGGCATCCGCAACCCGTACAACCTCAAGCTCATCCTGGAGGCGGTGACGGTGCCGGTGATCGTGGACGCGGGCGTGGGGACGGCCTCGGACGCCGCCATCGCGATGGAGCTCGGCTGCGACGGCGTGCTCATGAACACCGCGATCGCCGGCGCCAAGGACCCCGTGGCCATGGCCAGCGCCATGCGGATGGCAGTCGAGGCCGGCCGCCTCGCCTTCAAGGCCGGGCGCATCGGCAAGAAGCTCTACGCGACGGCGTCGTCCCCCATCGAGGGCGTGCCCGACTGGAGCACCAGCTGAGCGGCGGACCCGCCTTCGCCCTCTACCTCGTCACCGATCGCCACCAGTCGCGCGGCCCTCTGCCGGATGTCGTGGAGGCCTGCCTCGCGGCTGGGCTCCGCGGCGTCCAGCTCCGCGAGAAGGACCTGCCGGTACGGGATCTGCTCGATCTCGCCTCGACGC
Source organism: Candidatus Methylomirabilota bacterium (assembly GCA_035764725.1). Taxonomy (NCBI): domain Bacteria; phylum Methylomirabilota (SeqCode); species Candidatus Methylomirabilota bacterium. Next base: position 7,096 of record DASTYT010000106.1, read on the forward strand.
TCGGCGGGGCGACCCGCAAGCACGGCGCGCGGCTCATCGTGAACGATCGCGCCGACGTGGCCCTCGCCGCCGGCGCGGACGGCGTGCAGCGCACGCACGAATCGTTGCCGGTGGCCGCCCTGCGTGCCATCGGCGGGGCGCGGCTGCTCGTCGGCGCCTCGGTGCATTCGCTGGACGAGGCGCGGGGCGCCGCCGAGGAGGGCGCCGACTTCCTCGTGTTCGGCCCCGTCTACGACACGCCGTCCAAGCGCGCGTACGGGCCGCCCCAGGGGCTGGAGGCGCTCCGTCGCGTCGCCGGCGAGATCGCGCGGCCCGTGCTCGCCATCGGCGGGATCACCCCCGCGCGGGTGCGCGAGGTGCTCGCGGCCGGCGCCACCGGCGTCGGCGTCATCTCGGCGATCCTGGCCGCCGAGCGGCCGGCCGACGCCACCCGGGCCTTCCTGGACGCGCTCGGACGGGCCTGATAGGATCGCGGGGCGCCGTTCCACGGCAAGCCACCACGCTCGAAAGGACGACCCATGAGCGACACCGCCCGCCTCAAGCGCGAGATCTGCGAGGCCATCGAGCGCCGCGCGGAGGACATCGTCCGCCTCGGCGAGACCATTCGCCGCCACCCCGAGCTTGGCTTCAAGGAGTTCAGGACCGCCAGGCTCGTCGAGGAGACGCTGCGGACGCTGGGGCTGTCCCCCAAGACCGGCCTCGCCATCACGGGTGTGCGCGCCGATGCCCGTGGGGGCGCCGAGGGGCCCACGCTGGCGCTCCTCGGCGAGCTGGATGCCCTGGTCGTGGCCGGGCATCCGGTGGCGGACGCGGAGACCGGCGCCGCGCACGCGTGCGGCCACAACGCGCAGATCGCCGGGCTGCTCGGCGCGGCGATGGGGCTGATCGACGCGAAGGTCATGGATCGGCTCGCGGGTCGCGTCGTGTTCTTCGCGGTTCCGGCCGAGGAATACGGTGACGTGGAGTGGCGGGTCGAGCAGGCGCGGGCAGGGCGGCTCGAGTTTCTCGGCGGCAAGCCCGAGCTGCTCCGGCTGGGCCACTTCGACGACGTGGACCTGGCCATGATGATCCACACGACGCCGCAGCCCGAGATGAAGAAGGCGGGCGTGTCGGCCTCCAACAACGGCTGCATCGTGAAGACCGTGCGCTACATCGGCCGCGCCGCCCATGCAGGCGGGGCGCCCCATCTCGGGATCAACGCGCTCTACGCCGCCAACATCGGGCTGGCCGCCATCAACGCCGTGCGCGAAACCTTCCGCGACGAGGACTCGATCCGCGTGCACCCGATCATCACCCAGGGCGGCAGCCAGGTGAACGTGATTCCCGGCGAGGTGCGGCTCGAGACCTACGTGCGGGGCAAGACGGTGGATGCCATCCTCGACGCCAACGTGCGCGTGGACCGCGCGCTGCGCGCGGGCGCGCTCGCCCTCGGCGCCACCGTCGAGATCGAGACGCTGCCGGGCTATCTCCCGCTGTTCAACCACGCGGGAATGACCGAGCGCTTCGTCGCCAACGCCCGCGAGGTGCTGGGCGCGGACCAGGTCACCCAGACGGGGCATCGCAGCGGCTCCACCGACATGGGGGACATCTCCCACGTCATGCCGACGCTTCACCCCTACATGGGCGGGGCCGCGGGGAGCGGCCACGGGGCCGACTACCGGATCGCCGATCCGCGCCTGGCCTACGTGGAGCCGGCGAAGCAGTTGGCGATGATGGCGGTGGACATGCTCGCCGACGGCGCGACCGGCGCGCGGCAGGTCATGAGCGCGGGGAAGCCGCGCATGACCAGGCCCGAGTACCTCGCCTTCCAGCGAAAGATCGCCAGAAAGGAAATCTTCGACGGCGCGAAGGCCTAGGACGCGAGGCGCGCGCCCGGCGGCTCAGAGCCGGAGCAGGACGAGGTAGGTGACGGTCACCGAGAGATTGTTCACCGCGTGGGCCACGATACCGGGCAGGAGACTCCGCGACTTCTCGTAGGCGAGCGCCCACAGGATGCCCGACATGAACACGGAGGCGAAGCCGGCGAGGCCGTAGCCGTGGGCGGCGGCGAAGAGGCAGCCGCTCGCCAGCGCGGCGAGCGGAGCGCCGGTCCGGGTGCGCAGCGTCCCGTAGAGCAGGCCCCGGAAGGTGAGCTCCTCCACGAACGGCGTCCACACCACGGTGTCGAGCACGCCCACCACAATGCGCCACGGCGGATCCCAGAGAAGATCCTCCGGGAGGCCATCGGCCCAGTGCGACTCGATCCCCAGGGCGCCGACGATGGAGCCGATGCCCGACTCCGCGGCGCCCCCGACGCCCACGAGGATCAGCGCCAGGGCGAGCACGGAGCCGATCGCGCGCGGGGGCAGGTCGAAGCCGAACGTGTAGGAGAACGAGTCGCCCTTGGCCCGCAGGTAGCCGATGGTCCACACGAGGACCGGCACGCCCGCGAGGAACGAGACGAATTGGATGAGCGTGCGCGCGTCGGGCACAAGCACGATCACCATGAGCGTCAGGCCGAGGAGACCCAGCATCCCGCGCACCACCAGCGCGTAGCCGTCGCTGAGCCCCCACGTCGGGGGCATCGGCGCCGTCCCCAACGCCGGCAAGCCGCGGCGGCGCGCGCGCAAGAGCAGGAGCAGGGCGCCCAGGATCAGCGCGCCTTCGAGCGCAGTGAGCGCGCGCCAGCGCATGAGCAGCGAGCGCCCGCGCGCCACCGTGTCCTCCGTCGCCTGCGCCGCCGTCGCAGCATCGCCGATCTTCGCGGCGAGTCGCTGGACGAGCCGGTCGGTGAACCAGTTTGCGGGGAACTCGGCACGGACGCGGGCGATGACCGCGCGCGCGTCCTCGGGATCGACGGGATCGGGTGAGTACGCCAGCGCCACCCAGTCCGCCTCGTCCTCGGGCCCCCGCGGAAGCGGCTCGCCCACCTCCGCCTTGAGCACCGCGTAGTCGAGCTCGGCTGCCGCGGACCCGACGGTGTCGAGCAGTTCCTCGTACCAGCGCAGGGCCTCTTCGATCGAGTCCTCGTCGCCGGACAGGAGCCCGTACAGCCACTGCTCCCACGACGAGGTGCCGCGCAGGGCGTCGCGGAGATCGAGGTCGCGCGAGACGAGCCGCTCCAGCGCCTCCGCCGGACGGTCCAGTGAGTCGAGCGGGGAGCCGCGCCAGGGGGCGGCATAGACCACGATGAGCCCGATTGCGAGGAGCGTGCAGAGGAGGGTGAACCAGGGAGAGAAGTAACGACGGTGACGGGGCGGCGGGGAATCCAGCGTCGGGATCTCGTCCGCGCCGAGCATGCGCGCGCAGTATACACCGGGTACAATCGGCGGCATGTACGGCGGCTCCGACGCGGCGCCTCCTCGCCGTATCGTGTGTCTCAGCGCCGAGCACGCGGAGCTGTGCCACGCGCTCGGCGCGGGCGACCGCGTGGTGGGCGTGCCCGGCACCGCGCAGCGGCCGCCCGCCGTACGCGACACGGCTCGGGTGGGCGGCTTCACGACGTTTCGCGTCGACCGGATCCTCGAGCTCGAGCCCGACCTCGTTCTGGCCTTCTCGGACCTGCAGGCCGACGTGGTCGCCGAGCTGATCCGCGCCGGGCGGAGCGTGCTCTGCACCAACCCGCGCTCGGTGGACGACGTCCTGCAGTCCATCCTCGTGGTGGGCGGCGCCATCGGGCAGTCCGAAGCGGCGCGGGCCCTCGTGCTCGACATGCGGGACGAGATCCGACAGGTGCGGGAGTACTCGAGCGTGTGGCCGGACCATCCGCGCGTGTACTTCGAGGAGTGGCCGGACCCGCTGATCGTGGGCATCCGCTGGGTATCGGAGATGGTGGAGCTGGCCGGCGGACGCGATGTCTTCCCCGAGCTGCGCGCCGAGCGCGCCGCGACGGGCCGAGTGGTGAATGCTGACGAGGTCGCGCGGCGCGATCCGGACATCATTCTCGCGTCGTGGTGCGGCAAGCCCGTCGACGTCGACGCGATACGAACGCGGCCGGGCTGGGAGGGCGTGAGCGCGGTGCGGCGGGACGAGATCCACGTGCTGGACGGGGCTGATATCCTGAGTCCAGGGCCCTCGCTCCTGCAGGGGCTCCGGCAGATTCACGAGATCGTTCAGGCTTTCATGGCCCGACCCCCGGACGGTTGAGCGCGAGCTCGAGGAACGTGTACGCTGCTGGCATTGAAGTGACTGATAAGTAGGATGCATCGCGCGTGCGCGATCGGCATCGAGAGCATGGAACTTCGCGTCACAAAAAGTGGAAGGCGCAAAAGACCCGGGTGCTAGGATGTGTTCCTCCTGACGCCCTACGGAGATCGAACAAACATGCTCGCGCAACCAGAGCGATTCTTCGCGGACCGATTCGGCCTGAGCGCCTCCGTCACGGAGCGCCTCCTCGGTGGCGCCCTGGCGCGTCGCGTGGATCATGCCGACCTCTATCTGGAGTACCGCGTGAGCGAGGAGCTCGTGCTGGAGGAAGGGGCGGTGAAGAAGGCCTCGCGGCACGTGAGCCAGGGCGCCGGCGTCCGCGCTCAGTCCGGCGAGCGCACCGGCTACGCCCACACCGATGACCTCGCGCTGCCGAACCTCGAGGAGGCGGTGCGACAGGCGCGGGCCATCGCCGACGGCGCGGGAGAGTCCGCGGTGGTCCCGGTGACGACGCTGAGCCGGCCGCACGACCTCTACGCGCTCGCCGAGCCGCCGATCGCCACCGACGTCCACGCCAAGGTCGATCTCCTGCGCAAGATCGACGCCGCCGCGCGCGCCGCCGATCCACGCGTCAAGCAGGTGATCGCGAGCCTCGGCTGCGAGGAGGTCGTGGTGCTGATCGCGGGCCCGGCGGGCTGGACCGCCGGAGACGTCCGGCCGCTCACTCGGCTGAACGTGACGGTGATCGCCGAGGAGCAGGGCCGCCGCGAGATCGGGAGCTACGGCGGCGGCGGCCGTACGCCGTTCAGCTTCTACCTGGAACACGACCGCTGGCGGCACTTCGCCGCCCAGGCGGTCCGGCAGGCCGTCCTCAAGCTCGCCGCGGTGGACGCGCCCGCCGGCAGCATGACGGTCGTGTTGGGGCCGGGCTGGCCGGGCATTCTCCTCCACGAAGCGGTCGGCCATGGCCTGGAAGGGGACTTCAACCGAAAGGGCACCTCGGCGTTCTCGGGCCGGCTCGGGCAGAAGGTCGCCTCGGAGAAGGTGACCGTAGTGGACGACGGCACCATCGCTAACCGTCGCGGCTCGCTCAACGTGGACGACGAGGGTGTGCCCACGCGGCGCAATGTGCTCATCGAGAACGGCATCCTGTGCGGCTACATGCAGGACCGGCTCAACGCGCGGCTCACCGGCCAGGCGCCCACCGGCAACGGCCGCCGCGAGTCCTACGCGCACCCGCCGCTGCCCCGCATGACCAACACGTTCATGCTGGCCGGCGACGATGATCCCGCCGACATCATCCGCTCCGTCGAGCACGGCCTCTACGCCGTGAACTTCGGCGGCGGGCAAGTGGACATCACGAGCGGCAAGTTCGTCTTCTCGGCGAGCGAAGCGTACCTCATCGAGGGCGGACGCGTCACCGCGCCCGTGAAGGGCGCGACCCTCATCGGGAACGGCCCCGACGCGCTCACCCGCGTGAGCCGCGTGGGCAACGACCTCGCCCTGGACGAAGGCGTGGGCACGTGCGGCAAGGACGGCCAGTCGGTGCCGGTGGGCGTGGGGCTCCCCACGATCCGCATCGACGGCATCACGGTGGGGGGCACCCAGGTTTGAGCGCCCTCCTCGACCTGCTGACGGACGTCCTCGACCGGGCCCGCGCCAAGGGCGCCAGCGAGGCCGACGCTTTCGTGGTCGAGGATCAGTCGTTCTCGGCGCAGGTGCGCATGGGGCAGGTGGACACCGTCAAGCATGCGCGCGACCAGCATCTCGCGCTGCGCGTGTTCGTGGGCCGCTCCGCCGCCGCCGCCTCGACGTCCGACCTCTCGCGGGACTCGTTGGGCCGCCTGGTCGACGAGGCGGTGACGCTGGCGCGCATCACCGCGCCGGATCCTCTCTCGGGGCTCGCGGATCGCGGCGAGCTGGCCCGCGGCGTGCCGGATCTCGACCTCGACGACCTTCGCGGCCACGACCTCGCGCCCGAGGCCAAGATCGAGCTGGCCCGCCGCTGCGAGCAGGCCGCGCTCGGCTACGATCCGCGCATCACCAACTCGGAGGGCGGCGACTTCGGCGACGGCCACGCGCGCTACGCCTACGCGACCAGCCACGGCTTCGCGGGCGAGTACCGCTCGTCGTCGTTCAGCCTCTCGACGTCCCCGCTTGCGTCGCACAACGGGGAGATGCAGCGCGACGGGTGGTATCACACCACCCGTAAGCGCGCGAGCCTCGACGCGCCGGAAGCCATCGGCCGGGTCGCCGCCCAGCGGGCGCTGCGGCGGCTCGGCGCGCGGCGGGTGAAGACCGCCGAGGTGCCGGTGATCTTCGATCCGCAGATGGCGGCCACCCTGATCCGGCACGTCGCGGGCGCGGCGTCCGGGCCCTCGCTCTACCGCGGCGCGAGCTTCCTCCTGAACCGGCTGGGTGAGACAATCGCCGCGCCGTCCATCACCATCGTGGATGACGGGACCCTGCCGGGCGCGCTCGGGTCTCGGCCGTTCGACGGCGAGGGTCTCCCGACCCGACGAACCGTCCTGGTGGATCGAGGGGTCCTGACCTCGTACCTCCTCGACAGCTACAGCGCGCGGAAGCTCGGCCTCGCCTCCACCCATCACGCGGCCCGCGACGGCAGCGGCGTGACCGTCTCGACGACGAACCTCCATCTGGCGCCCGGCGACGCGAGCCCGGAGTCGCTGATCCGCAGCGTGAAGAGCGGGCTCTACGTCACCGAGCTGATCGGCTTCGGCGTCAACGGCGTGACCGGCGACTACTCGCGCGGCGCGGTGGGCATGTGGATCGACAACGGCGAGCTGGCCTACCCCGTGGAGGAGATCACGGTGGCGGGAAACCTCCTCGAGATGTTCCGGGCGGTGGAAGGCGTGGGCAACGACCTCGTGCTCCGGGACCGCGCCGCCGCGCCGACCCTCCTCATCGGCCGGATGGTCGTGGCCGGCGACTAGGAGTCTCCGTTGATCGTCGACACGCATTGCCATCTTCACGACGCGGCCTTCACCGACGTGCGCAGCACGCTCGCACGCGCCAACGACTTCGACGTCTGGGGTGTGGTCGCGGTGGGCTGCGATCCCGCCAGCAATCTGCGAACGCTCGACGCCGCGGCGGGGCATCAGAAGCTGGTCTGGCCGGCGCTCGGCTTCCATCCCGAGTGGGATCAGCTCACCAACGCCGACCTGGAGGCGGTGGAGGCCCAGATCGTGGCGCATCACGCGCACATCGTGGCCGTGGGCGAGGTCGGCCTTCCCTGGTACACGCTGGGCGCCGCCACGGACGCCGCCGCTCTCATCACGCGGGGACGCGCGCGTCTCGAGCGCCTCCTGCGCCTCGCCACGCGCTTCGACCTGCCGGTGATCCTCCACGCGCCCCACGCCGCCGCCGCCGAGGCCCTCGAGGCCGTGCGCGCCGTCGGCGTCGAGCGCGCGGTGTTCCACTGGCACAAGGGGAGTCCCGACGTGACGCAGGCCATCGTGGACGCCGGCCACTTCATCTCGGTCACCCCCGAGGTGGTGTACCGGGAGCGTGACCGCGAGCTGGTCGAGCGCGTCCCGCTCGATTCGCTTCTCGTCGAGAGCGATGCCCCGTGGCCATATCAGGGCGAGTTCGAGAACACGCCCTCGGGCCCCTGGATGGCCGCGCGCGTGGCCGAGGAAGTGGCCAAGATCAAGCGGCTGCCCGTCGAGGAAACGATGTACCGGCTCACCGTGAATGCCTGCCGGCTCTTCCATCTCGTCTGGGCCTGATCCCTCGTCCCTCGCGGTGATCGCCCAGCGGTTCACCGTGTCCATCGGCGGGGCGTCGCTCGTGGGCGTCCTTCACCTGCCGTCTCCCGCGCCCCTCCCCGTCCCGGTGGTGGTCGCGTGCCACGGGCTCGGCGCATCCAAGGACTCGGACAAGTACCTCTTGCTGGGGGCCACTCTGCCCACGGCGGGCCTTGCCCTCGCCCGCTTCGACTTCCGCGGAGCCGGAGAATCCGGCGGCTCCTATCGCGATGCCACCACCGCGACCCGCATCGCCGACCTCGAGGCGGTGCTCGCCTTCCTCGCCGAACAATCGACCCTGTCCCATCAGATAGGCCTGCTCGGCTCGAGCATGGGCGGCTATGTCGCGTGGCATGTCGCCCACCGCCGCATCCAGGCGGGCGGAGCCCCGCTCCCGGTGGTAACGTGGAACGCGCCCGCGGACCTGACGAGCCTCGAGGCGCGTGAGATGTCCGAGGCCTCGGGCCTGGGCCCCGCGCTGGTGGCCGAGGTGCGGAGCGGCCGGCTGGCCGAGGCGCCGGTGGGGGTGAGCCACGCCCTGGTGGTGCAGGGAGAGCGTGACGAGGTCGTGGCGCCCGGACATGGGCGCCGGCTCTACGAGCGGGCGCGTGACCCCCGTGCGCTGCACCTGATCGCGGGAGGCGATCACCGATTGACCGACCTGAGCCATCGTAAAATCGCCGTCGGGCAAAGCCAACGCTGGATGACCGAACACCTGGGAGACTGAGACCCCATGATCAACCGGCGGCGGCTGACCGAGGAGTTCCTGGAGCTCGTCTCCATCCCCAGCCTCTCGCGCCAGGAGGGCAAGGTGGGGCGGCGGCTCGAGTCGATCTTGAAGGACATGGGGGCCAGCGTCGAGGTGGATGACGCCGGCGAGCGCGTGGGCGGCGACACCGGGAACATCCTGGCGCGCTTCCCCGGCAACACGCCGGGCGCGGCGCCGTTCCTTCTCTCCGGCCATATGGACACCGTGGGGCCGGCCGCCCACGTGCACACGGTCGTCGAGGGCGATCTCATCCACACCGACCACACGAGCGTGCTGGGCGGCGACGACAAGGCGGGCCTCGTCGCCATCCTCGAGGCCATCCGGGTGCTGCGCGAGCGCCAACTGCCGCACGGCGACCTCGAGGTCGTGATCACGATCTGCGAGGAAACGGGCCTCATCGGCGCCAAGCACTTCGACTGCGCACGCCTTCGCGCCCGGCGCGGCCTGGTGCTGGACGTGGACGGCGTCAACGAGCTGGTCACGCGCGCCCCTGCGGCGAACCGGCTGTCCTTCACCGTGCACGGCCTCGAGGCCCACGCCGGAATCTGCCCGGAGCGCGGCATCAGCGCGGTGCAGGTGGCGAGCGAGGCCATCGCCGGCATGCGGCTGGGCCGCGTGGACGCCGAGACCACCGCGAATCTGGGCGTGGTCAATGGGGGGCTCGCCACCAACATCGTGCCGAGCCAGCTGGTGGTGCGCGGCGAGACGCGCAGCCTCTCCGAGGAGAAGCTCCAGGCGCAGACCGACCACATGCGCGCGCGCTTCGAGGACGCGGCGGCCCGCCACGCGGTCACGCTGGAGGGCCGGGAGTTCCGGGCCCGCGTGGAGGCCAAGGTCGAGCGCCAGTACGAGCGCCTTCACATCGCCGACGAGGCGGTGATCGTCAAGCTGGTTGCGGATGCGGCGCGCACACTGGGCCGCGTGTGCCCCACTCGCTCGACGGGCGGCGGATCCGACGCCAACGTGTTCATCACCCGGGGCATCGAGGTCGCCAACCTGGCCTGCGGCATGCGCGACATCCACACCGTCAACGAGTGGGTAGACGTGAAGGACCTCGTCGCGACCGCCGAGCTGGTCCTGGAGACCGTGAAGGCGAGCGCGACCCGCGCCTGACACTCGCCTGACGCGGTGCAACAGCACCGCCGGCGCGTAGCTGGCTCCCAGCGCCTCACTGAGCTATTCTGGGCTGCCCCAAAAGGTTGGGGTAGGCTTCACCAGAGAGGTGCTGGCCATGTCTCGGATCCTTGTTCTGGGTCTCTCCGCCCTCGTCGTGTTGACCCCGGTGTCTCTCGCCCTGGCCGCGGGCCCACCGCCGCCCACGGTGACCAACACGCCGCCCTCGAGTGTGAACATCGTGGTCCCGGGGGTGACGCCGCCGCCTCTGACCAACACGCCGCCGCCCAACAAGTTCCTCCCCAGCTCGCCGGGAGGCTTTGTGACGATACAGAGGCCCGTGGCCCCGCCGGTGCTACTCCCGAGTCCTCCGACGCCTACGCCGCTACCCAGTACCCCCGGCGGCAGCGTGACATTCCCCAGCGACACCCCGCCGCCGCCGCTGTTCAACACGGGGCAGCCGAGCGTCCCGATCGTCTTCCCGGTGCCTCCACCGCCGGCGACGCCGCAGCAGGGACTGGGCACGCCCAATGACTTCGCCACGCTGGCGACTCCCGGCAGCACGAGCTTTCAGCCGGGCGTCTTCAACCCGTTCAACAACCCGCATCCGATGCTGCCCTGGGGTGATGGACAGATCGGCGGCCAGCGCTATGGGCAGGTGCTGCGGTACTGGGAGAATCAGCCGCAGACCGTGTCCAACGTGCGGTTCGAGCAGGCGGCGGCGCCCCCGCAGGAGCTGGACAGTAACCCCCAGCCCCAGGGCCAGCCGGGCACCCCTTCGGGCGCGCTGAGCGCCAAGGTGGTGGCGAAGGAGCCCGCGCCGCAGTCGGTGACGGTTCCTGCCTACTGGATCGTCGAGACTACGCGCGGCTATCTGCACATGCCGCGCTGGGTGCTTCAGGAAGTCGGCGGCGGCTATTACCGCTGGGCGCTGGTGAGCGGCTGGTTCCAGCCCCGCTGATCACGTCGACCAGCTCGGACTCGTGAGCGCCGTGGTTCAGGAAAAGGTCGGCGACCTGATCCTGGACCACGCGCCCGCCCGCGCCCCGGCGCGACGGCTTCCGCTCCTCCTCGTCCACGGCATGAACGGGGGGAGCTGGTATCTCCGCTCCTACCTCGAGGCGGCGGCCGCCGCCGGCTGGCATGCCTGGGCGGTGAACCTCCGGGGCCACTGGGGCAGCCGGCCGGTCCCCGATCTCGGCCGCGTCTCCGTCCTCGACTACGTGCAGGACGTCCGCGACTGTCTGACCGCGCTCGGCCCCGCGGTGGTGCTGGGCCACTCCATGGGCGGGCTCGTGGCCCAGAAGGTCGCCGAAGAGGGCGGCGTGCGCGCCGCGGTGTTCCTCACGAGCGCGGCGCCGCGCGGCATCGTCATTCTCAGCTGGCCCGTGCTACGGCGGGTATGGCGCCACGCCGGCGTGGTGCTCGGCAGTCGGCCGTTCACGCCGACCCCGGAGGACGCGGCGGCGCTCATCGCCAACCGGCTGCCGCGGGAAGCCGCCGAGCGTCTCTATCCGCAGCTTGTGCCCGAGTCCGGCCGGGCTGCGCGCGAGCTGGCCTTCGGCAGCATCGCCGTCGATCCCCGCCTCGTGCGGTGTCCAACGCTGGTGGTCGGCGCCGAGCACGACGTGATCACGCCAGCCCGCGTGCAGCGAAGAATCGCCGCGAAGTACGGGGCGACCTACCTCGAGGCGAGGGGGCATGCCCACATGCTGATGCTGGAGGACGGCTGGCAGCGTCCGCTGGACGCCATCCTCGGCTGGCTGGATCGGGCGGCGCCCCGCTAGCGGGCCGCCGCGGCGGCGTTCGCCCCGACGTGCGAGGCGGCCGAGTCGCCGGCCGTCTTGCCGAACACCGAGCCGGACATGAGGCCGGAGCCCCCCGCATAGTTGTGGTAGAAGAGCCCGCCCACCAGCTCGCCCGCCGCGTAGAGCCCGGGGATGGGCTGATCGGCGGTGTCCAGCACCTCGGCGCGCGTGTTGACCTTGAGCCCGCCGAACGTGAACGTGATGCCGCACGTCACCGCGAAGCCCACGTACGGTGGGGTGTCGATGGGCAGCGCCCAGTTGGACTTGGGCGGGGTGATCCCGGCTGTAGACTTGCCGTCCAGCGCCGCAGGATTGAAATCGCCCGGACAGCAGGCCGCGTTGAAGGCCTGCACGGTGCGCACCAGCCCCGGCACGTCGATGTCGAGCTGCCGGGCCAGGTCCTCGATCGTGTCCGCCTCGCCCTTGGTGACCTGGCGGATCCGGTACTCCTCTCGAAGGATGCCCACCGTCTTCTGATCGAAGATCTGGAAGGCCAGCCGCTGCGGCTGCCGGATGATCTCGCGGCCGTACTTCGCGTAGGTGTAGTTGCGGAGATCCGCGCCCTCGTCCACGAACCGCTCGCCGTGGACGTTGACGATGAGGCCCAGGGGATAGGAGTGCTTCTGGAACATGTCGCCGACGCGCCGGTCGCCGAAGGGCGGCGCGCCCGCGTCCCATGCCACCGCGTGGCACGAGGACCAGTGGCCGTACGCCTGCGCCCCGATGTCGAGCGCCATGCGGATGCCCTCACCCGTGTTGTGTCGGGTGCCGCGCACCTTGGCGAGATCCCAGTCCCGGCCGAGATAGCGGGTGCGCCACTCGGGGTTCGCCTCGAAGCCGCCGGAGGCGATGACGACAGCGCGTGCGTGGAAGTCGCGGAGCCCGTCGGGGGTGCGCACCTGTACGCCGATCACGCGGCCCCGCTCGTCCTGGATGAGGCGGTGCGCGGCGTGGGCGTAGCGTACGTCGATGCCCGCGACCTCGGCCCGCTCGAGGAGCATTTGGACAAGGCCGGGCCCGCCGCCCACCGCCTCCACGTTGAGGCCGCCCCAGAACCGATGCTTGCCGCCTACCATGTAGGACTGCCGCCCGTGCATGAGGATCCAGCGGATGCCCCGCTCGCGCATCCAGGCCACGGTAGCGCGCGACCGGCGGATCAGGTGCTCGGAGAGATCGGGGTCGGTGAGACCTTCGGTCACGCGGTGGAAATCGTCGCGGAAGTGCGACTCCGAGTAGGGCGGCACCTCGATGGTGGCCGCCTCCTCGTCGGAGAGATCGGTCAGGATGTCGCGGCGGAGATCGGCCAGACCCCCGTGCGCGAAGCGAAAGCCGCCCGCGGTGAAGAACGAGTTGCCGCCGCGCTCGTGCTCGGGCGCCTTCTCGAGGATCAGCACGGAGGCCCCGTGCTCGCGCGCGGCGAGCGCGGCGCAGAGGGCGGCGTTACCGCAGCCGATGACGATCACGTCGGAGGTGCCGGGAGTGGGCATGGGAGGACTCAGGCGCCGCGCAGGGCGCCGGCGAGGATGACGAGGCCAAGGGCGATGCGATACCAGCCAAAGCCCACGAACGTGTGGCTCCGCACGAAGCGCAAAAGCCATGTCACGGTGATCAACGCCGCCACCGCGGCCACGAGGGTGCCGAGGACGATCATGCCCCAGCCGGTTTCCGCGGGGCCGGGATGCCGCAGACTGTGCGCGGCCTCGAACGCCCCCGCCGCGAGCAGCGTCGGGACGCCCAGGAGGAACGAGAACTCGACGGCGACCGGGCGGGTGAGGCCGAGCGCGAGCGCCACCATGATGGTCGCGCCCGAGCGGGAGAGGCCGGGCAGGACGGCGGCGCCGATCTGCGCCACTCCCACCGCGATGGCCACCGCCCACGTGACCTCTCCGCCCAGGCGCCGCCCTCGCAGCCACCACTCGACGATCAGGATCGCGATGCCGCCCAGCAAGGTCGCCCACACCACCGGCATGACCGTCCGGGGCAGCGTGAAGCCGAGCTTCTTCGCGACGAGCCCACCCACGCCGGTGATGACGAAGGCCAGCGCCAGCTTCAGCACGTAGCTGCGGGTGGCCGGCTCGTCGCGCCGGAGGATCAGCTCGCGCACGCGTCCCGCGAAGGCCAAGGCCACCGCGACCCCGGTGCCCGACTGGATGAGCACGTTGAAGAGGTCGGACTGGCGCGCGAGCCAGCCCGCGTTCTCCACCAACAGCAGGTGGCCGGTCGACGACACGGGGAGGAACTCGGTCACGCCCTCGATCAGGCCGAGAGCGACCACCGTCAGCCAGTCGGGCACGCGGGAGCTATCCGGCGATTTCCTCGCCCCCATCCACCCCGATCACGTTGCCGGTGATCCAGTGGGTGTCGGGATGCGAGAGGACCACGATCGCGCGCGCCACGTCGTCCGTGGTGGTGAGGCGATGGTGCGGGTTGCGCTCGGCCGCCTTCTTGGAGAACTCGTCGTAGTTGGGGATCTTCTTGGCGGCCGGCGTCGCGGTCACACCCGCCCGAATGGAGTTGGCCGTGATCCCGCGCGGCGCCAGCTCCGCTGCGAGCTGGCGGATGTTGGACTCGAGCGCGGCCTTCGCCGCCGACACCGGCCCGTAGAAGGGGAGCACGCGCGCGCCGCCCGAGGACGTCATGGCGAAGATACGGCCGCCCTCGCCCATGAGGCCGCGCGCCACCACCTCCTGCGTCCAGTAGATGAGGCTGTGGGCCATCACGTCGAGCGTCATGTCCATCTGGGCCTTGGTCACCGCCTCCTTCATGGGATCGGCGACGAAGAGCTTGAGGGTGCCGAAGGCCAGGGAGTGCAGGAGGACGCGGAGCTGGCCGAGCTCGTCGCGCTCGCGGAGGATGCGCTCCATCTCCGTCGCCACCTCGACCCGCTTCTCGTCGTCGGCGGCGTTGACGTTGAAGAAGTGCGCCTCGCGCCCCAGGGCGCGGACCTCGGCGACGATGCGCTCCACGTTGGGCAGCGTCGCGCGGCGGTCGAGGTGCACGCCGAAGACGTTGAGCCCGGCGCGCGCGAGGGCAAGGCTGGTGGCCTCGCCGAAGCCCGACGAGGCGCCGAGCACGAGGGCCCAGCCGGAGAGCGCGATCGGGGACGGAGAAAGGCTCATGCGCGGGCATTTTATCATCAACACGGGGCGCGGGCCTATCCGGCGGCGCGGGCCGCCGTGCTACCATGGCCTGCGATGGCGAAGACTGCTGGCATCGTCCTCATCGGCAACGAGATCCTCTCCGGCAAGATCACGGACGCCAATGCGTCGTACCTCTGCAGGGAGCTGCGCGCGCTCGGCGTGGAGGTCCGGAAGATCAGCGTCATCCCCGACGAGGTGGATCTCATCGCCGCGGAGGTGCGCGAGTTCAGCCGCACCCACGACGTGGTGTTCACCTCGGGCGGCGTGGGCCCGACCCACGACGACGTCACCATGGAAGGCGTGGCGCGGGCCATCGGCACCCGCGTGATCCGGCATCCGCAGCTCGTGAGCCTGCTCGAAGGCTACTTCAAGGGACAGAAGGCCCAGCTCACCGAGGCGCGGCTCCGTCTCGCCGAGGTGCCCGAGGGCGCGGAGCTGGTCTCGGACGGGGCCCTCATGTTCCCCGCGGTGACGGTGAAGAACATCTACATCCTGCCCGGCGTGCCGGAGATCTTCCGCCAGAAGTTCGACATGCTGCGGGAGCGCTTCCGCGAGTCTCCGTTCCACCTCACGAGCGTGTTCGTGGCGATCGCCGAGAGCGTGCTCGCCGATCACCTCAACGCCCTCGTGGCCCGGCATCCGGAGCTGATGCTCGGCTCCTATCCCGAATTCTCTAACCCGGAATACAAGGTCAAGGTGACCCTCGAGTCGAAGGACCGCGGGCTCATGGAGCGTGCCGTCGAGGAGCTGCTCGCCGCGCTTCCTCCGGGGGCGCTGGTGCGGGTACAGCGCTAGCGCGCGTTGAGCCTGACCGCCAAGACGCTGCTCGGCGTGGCCCTGGTGGCGGCCGCGCTCTTCCTCTCCGGCCTGGGCGCGGCGCCGTTCGTGGATCCTCCCGAGGGCTTTCACGCCGCCGTCGCCCGCGACATGGTCCGCCTGGGCGACTGGATCACCCCGCGCGTGGACGGCGTGCGCTACTTCGACAAGCCGCCGCTGCTCTACTGGCTGATCGCCTCCGCCTTCCGCCTCTTCGGCTCCGGCGAGGCGGTGGCGCGCCTGGGCTCCGCGCTCCCCGGCGTCGGTGTCGCCGTGCTCACCGCCTGGATCGGCAATCGCCTGGGTGGGCCGCGCGTGGGCCTGATCGCCGGCCTCGTGGTCGCCGCCAATCTCGAGCTCTACCTCTTCGCGCGCCTCGTGAACCCCGACCTCCTGTTCATCCTGTGCATCACCCTCGGCTTCGCCGGCTTCGTCGCCGCGTACCTCGAGCGCGGCGGCGGGCCCGGCGCGCCGTGGGCGCTCCTCGCCTTCTACGCGGGGCTCGCCGCCTCAGTGCTCGCCAAGGACGTGCTGGGGGCGGTGGCGCCGATTACGGTGCTGGCCGTCTTCTTCGCGCTCACCCGCGAGCGGGCGATCGTCCGTCGCTGGGTGCCGTGGACAGGACTGCTGCTCTTCGTCGTGATCGCGGGCCCCTGGTACCTGCTCGTCGAGCTGCGAAGTCCGAACTTCCTCTGGTACACGGTCATGGACAACCACATCCTGAACCTGTTCCGGCTGCGCGCGTACCCCGACGAGGACGTGCCCCTCGGCGCGCTCGAGTTCCTGGCCGTCACCGCCGCGGGGTTCTTGCCCTGGGCGCTCGCGGTGCCGGCGGCGCTGTGGCGCCGTGCCCGTGGGCCGTGGGACACCGCGGAGAAGCGCGTCTGGCTCCTGCTGACCCTGTGGGCGATGGGCGTCATCGGCGTGGTCGCGCTCTCGCCGTTCAAGCTCCCGCACTACGGGCTGCCCGCATTTCCCGCGCTGGCTCTCCTCGTGGCCAAGCTCTGGGACGAGGTGCTCGACGGCAAGCCGGGTGCGCCCTCCGCGGCGAGCGTGCTCGTGCCCCCGCTGCTCGTGCTCGGCGCCGCCACCATCGCCACCGTGCTCATGTGGCAGGGCCGGATCGCCATGCCCGAGGAGGTGCTCACCTCCGCCGAAGTCTCCGCGCGGAACGCCGGCGGCGTCGTCGGGGGCATGGCGTTTCTCTCCGCCGCGCAGGCGGGTTCGCTCTTCTGCTCGGCGGCGATGGCGCTGGGGCTGGGCGCCCTGGGCGCCGCCCTGGGGCTGGCCCTGCGCGGCCGGTGATCGGGCTGGGCGCGCTGCTCGCCGCCATGCTGGCCTTCCTGCCCATCAGCGCCGAGGGCTTCGCGCTGTTCGCCCACAGCCGGTCGGTGCGGGTCGTGGCCCAGGAGGTGGCGCTCCGGGCGGGGCCCAGCGACGTACTCGTCCACGAGGGTCCTCTGGAGAACAGCGGGGCCTGGCTGATGGAGCTGGACCGGCCGGTGAAGGTCGTGGACGGGTTCGTGTCTAACCTCGCCTTCGGCGCCACGTTCCCCGAGGCGCGGGATACCTTCTGGAGCGCCGCCCGGCTCGAGCCGGCGTGGAAGGGGCAGCAGCGAGTCTTCCTCATGACCGGGAAGCGGGCGGATGCCAGCGTGGTCCGGCAGCTCCCCTCGGGCTCGGTGCACCTGCTCCGGGAGGGTGGCGGAAGGTGGCTTTACTCTAATCGCCCCTGACCGGGGTAGTATCAAAGGGTGAGTCGTGCGCCCTATCGGCTCAAGGACGACCCCTACTCGAGCCATTCGCTGATCCTGTCCCGACTCGGTGAAGGCTACGGTCGGCGCGCGCTCGATGTCGGGGCGGCCGACGGCTATCTCGCGGAGCGCCTCACCGCGGCGGGCTGGAAGGTGACGGCGCTGGAGCGCGACCCTGCCCAGGCGGCGCGGGCCGCCGCGCACTGCGAGCAGGCCCTCGTGGTGGATCTGGAGCGCGACTCGCCGGCGCTCGCGGGCGCCTACGACGCCATCATCTACGGTGACGTGGTGGAACACCTCTCGAACCCGCTCCATGTCCTGCGGCAGCTGAACCGCCACCTCGCCCCGGGCGGCGTGGTGGTGGTGTCGGTGCCGAACGTGGCGCATCTCTGGGTGCGGCTGTCGCTGCTGGTAGGCCGCTTCGATTACGGCGAGCGGGGGATCCTCGACCGGACGCACCTCGCGTTCTTCACACGACGGACCTTTCTCGCCTTCCTCAGCGCGGCGGGCCTGGCCCCGCGCGAGATGGCGGTCACGCCGGTGCCGCTGCCCGCGGTGGTTCCCGAGGGCTTCCACCGGGCAACCCTCGCCGCGGTGCACCGCCTGTCGGCGGGCGCGGCGCGGCTCTGGCCGGGCGGGCTCGCGTATCAGTTCGTGGCGGTGTGCGCGCCCGCCGGCGATGGCGACGGCGCGTGACGACGCCCCGCTCGGCGCCGAAGGTCGTGGTGGTCATGCCCGCGTACAACGCGGGACGCACCCTGCGCCTCACCTACGAGGAGCTGCCGAAGGAGTCGGTGAACCTCGTGATCCTCGTGGACGATGGCTCCACCGACAAGACGCTCGACATCGCGCGCGAGCTGGGGCTCGAGATCTTCGTCCACGATCGGAACTACGGCTACGGGGCCAACCAGAAGACCTGCTACACGGAGGCGCTTCGGGCGGGGGCCGACATCGTCGTGATGGTGCACCCCGACTACCAATATGATCCGACGCTGGTGCCGAAGATCATCGAGCCCCTCGTACGGAACGAGGCCGACCTCGTGCTCGGCTCGCGTCTGGCCGGCGGCGGCTCCGCCGTCCAGCAGGGGATGCCGTGGTGGAAGTACGTGGCCAACCGGTTCCTCACCTGGGTGGAGAACCGGGCGTTCGGCCTGAGCCTCTCGGAGTTCCACACGGGGTATCGGGCGTTCAGCCGTGAGATCCTCGAGGCGGTGAACTTTCGGATGAACTCCGACGGCTTCGTGTTCGACCAGGAGATCATCGCGCAGGCCGTGTCGGGCCGGTTCCGCCTCGCGGAGATCGCGGTGCCGGTGCGGTACTTCGCCGAGGCCTCATCCGCGAGCTTCGTGGACTCGTGCGTGTACGGGACCAAGATCCTCTGGGTGGTGACCCGCTACCTGCTGCACCGCACCGGACTCAAGCGCTCGCGCCGGCTTCAAAGCATACGCGGCCGCTACGCGCGGCTCGATCCCGGGTCCGAGGCACCGGGCCCGAGTTGACGGGCCGCCGGGCCCTCGCGCGCGCGCTCGACACGATCGCCGCGCTGCTGGGGGCGGGAATACTGGGGGCGCTCGTGGCACCCTATGCGCGCCCCGAGGATCTCTTCGTCGCCCTGGTCCTCGTGCTCGTGCTGCGGCACACCCTCCAGCCCTTTTCGATCCCGTCCCCCGACCCGTGGCGCGTGACCGTGGTCGCTACCGCCGCCTACGCCGCGATCTTCGCCTTCGTCACGATCACGCGGCACATCAATCTGATGACGCATGCCCTCGACCTGGGCCAGTACGTGCAGATCGTCTGGAGCATGGCGACGGGACGCGGGCCCCGGATGAGCCTGCCCGAGATGCACGCCTGGGGCGACCATCTCTCGCCCATCCTGTGGGGCCTGGTGCCGCTGTTCTGGATCGTGCCCGGGCCGGTCACCCTGCTGGTGGTGCAGTCGATCGCGCTCGCGCTCGGCGCCCCCGCGGTCTATCTCCTCGCGCGCCGCCATCTGGAAGACGACCGGCTGGCCGGCCTCTTCGCCGTCCTCTATCTCTTGAATCCCTCGCTGCACGGCATGAACGTGCGCGACTTCCATCCCGCCGTCCTCGCGGTGCCGCTGCTCCTCTGGGCCTTCGTGGCCGCGGTCGCGGGACGCCCCCTCCTCTGCGCCGGCGCGCTCGTCCTCACGCTCGCGACCCGCGAGGACGCCGCCCTCCCGGTGATCGGGTTCGGTCTCTGGCTCGCGGTCGGACGTCGTCAGTGGCTGGCCGGCGCGGCGACGGCGGCCGCGGCCTTCGCCGTGCTCTGGGCGGATACTCGCTGGGTCATTCCCGCCTTCCGGGGCGAGCCCTACGTGCACCACCTGCGCCGGTACGCGGCCTTCGGAGGCTCGCTGATCGACATCGTGGCCGCGCTCGTGCTCCATCCGCTGCGCGTGCTCGGGCAGATCCTCACCCTGAATCGGCTGGTCTACGCGCTGGCGATGCTGGCGCCCCTCGGATTCCTCCCTCTCCTGGGCCCGGCCGAGCTGGCCGGCGCCCTGCCGGCCCTCGCCCAGAATCTCCTCAGCCGTGACCCGATCCTGTTTCACCACCGCACGCAGTACCAGGCCTTCGTCCTGCCCTTCCTCCTCGTCGCCGCCGTGACCGGCGCGGCGCGCGTCCGCGCGCGGCGACCCGACCTCTTCGCGAAGGGCGCGCTCGTGCTCGCGGTCGCCGCCAGCCTGATCCTGGCATCGAGGACGATCAACCAGTTCGCGATCTACCGCTGGTGGCCGGATGCCAGCGATCGGGCCGCCCACCGGGTCATCGCCCAGGTGCCCGCGACAGGGGCGGTATCGGCGCAGGATCCCTACTTGCCCCACGTGTCGCTGCGCCCGCTGGTGTTCGTTTTCCCCGTGGGCATCGAGAAGGCCAACTACCTGATCCTCAACACCGCGAGCTATCCCTGGCGCGACCTGCCGGGCGTGACCATGGCGCGGGACGGCGAGAGCGTGGTGATCGGCATGCCGGACGGCCAGATCTATCGCTATGCGGTGGCCGCGGAAGGCGGCCCGCACCTCCTGCTACGCCGTCGCTGAGTCGGGGGGCGAGGGCGGGACGGCGTCGGCGAGGATCACGCGGTCGCGCCCCTCGCGCTTCGCGCGGTAGAGGGCACCGTCGGCCGCGCGCAACAGACCGTCGGCCGCCGACCCGTGCTCGGGATAGGCGGCCACTCCCAGCGAGATGGACACCGCCCCGAGGGACACGCCGCGGTGCACGATGCGGAGGCGGCGGGCCGCCTCCCGCAGATCCTCGGCGCGACGGATCGCGTCCTTGGCGGCGGCGCCCGGCAGCACGATCGCGAACTCCTCGCCGCCCACCCGGCACGGCACGTCCTCGACCCGGACGTGCCCGCGCAGGAGCCGGCCCAGCTCGGCGAGGAGCGCGTCCCCGGCGTCGTGACCGTGATCGTCGTTGAAGCGCTTGAAGTGATCCACGTCCACCATGATCACGGACAGCGGCACGGTGTTGCGCTGAGCCCGGCGGAGCTCTCGTTCGAGCGTCTCCTCCATGTAGCGCCGGTTGAAGAGGCTCGTGAGATGGTCGCGCACCGACTGCGTGCGGAGCCGCTCGCGCAGCGCGAGGTTGGCCAGCGAGAGCCCGAGCTTGTCGGCGGCGACGGCGGCGACCCGCTGCTCCTCCGGGCTGAAGGGCGCGATCTCGACGCCGTGGGCGAGGTAGAGCACGCCGACCGCCTCGCCCTGCGCCACGAGGGGAATGCAGAGGTAGGAATCGGGCAGGGGCGTCTCGAGGTGCGCGCAGACGAGACCGTCAACGCTCTTCTCGACCACGTGGGCGCGGCCGCGCCGGAGCGCCCAGCAGTCCGCCGGCGCGAACACCGTCTCGCCGCCGGCGCCGCTCGGGCCCCACGCGGCGACCGTCTCCACGAGGTTGCGGGACGCGTTGATCACGTGAAGCGCCCCCGCGCCCGGGAACATCCCCTCCATCGAGCGCCGCACCACGCCGTACACCTCGGTGAGAGTCAGGCAGGCATCCAGCTGGTCGCCCATCTCCTTGAGCTGGTGCTCCCTCTGCAGGAGCTGGACGAGCCGGTCGGAAGCCTGCTTCCGATCCGTGATGTCGATGATGGTGCCTTCGAAGTGCGGGTCGGCGGGGTCGGCCATGTAGACGACGCTCATGAGGGCCCACACGGTCTCGCCGCTCCGGCGCTTGAGCGGGACCTCCACGTCGTTGATCGTCTCGCCGGCCAGGAGTCGCCGCAGCAGGCCTGCCATCGCCTCACGGTCGGTGTGCAGATCGGCCGCGTTGCGGCCGCGGGCGTCCTCGGGCGCCCGGTAGCCCAGCGTGCGGGCGAAGGCCGCGTTGCACTCGAGGAGCACGCCTTCCCGGTTCGTCCGGAAGATGCCGGCCTGGCTGCGGTCGAAGAGGAGCCGGTAGCGCTCCTCCGCGGCCTTGAGCTCGGCCTCGGCGGTGCGCCGGCGGCCGAGGTCCAGACGGATCAGGAGCCCGGCCAGGCCCATGAGGGCGATGGCCGCAAAGCTCCCGACGCCCACGACCCAGAGCGCCTTGAGGCGGCTCGCTGCCGCGGCGTCCGCGCGCTCGGCGAGCAGGCGCAGCTCCTCCGCCTTGATCCGAGAGATGGTGGTCCGGATCTCGTCCATGGTGGACTGGCTCTCCTCGAGGAGCGTCTGCGCGTCCGCACCGCCTGCGCGCTCGCGCTCGCTGATGCTCTGGGCGACGAGGGCGAGCTTGCGCGCGATGAGGGGCTGCAGGAGATCCAGGCTCTGGCGCTGGACGGGATTGTCGTCGGTGAGGCCGCGCGCGCGGGCGAGCTCGGCGCGGAGACTCTCGCGCGCGACGCGATAGGGCTCGAGGTAGTGGTCGGCGCCCGTGATGAGGAAGCCGCGCTCGCCGGTCTCCACGTCGCCCACCAAAGAGAGGATCTTCTCCAGCACCTGAAGCGTCTGGTAGGTCTGCTCCACGCGCTGCCCGTTCTGGGTGAGGTCGTTCAGGCTCTTGAAGGCTACCCCGCTGATGAGGACGAGGACGATCAGGGCGGCGATGAATCCGACGGCGATTTTCCGCCCGAGCGTGAAGGTCATGCGCGAGCCCGCGCCTCGTCCGCCGCGTTCCGCGCGAGGTGCGCGTCGCGCGACTGCGCGTAGCAGACGGCGGGGATCCCCGCGAGGGTCAGATCCCGCTCGTAGCGCAGGCCCAGCTTCTCCAGCACCGCGCGGGACGCGCGATTGTCGGGGCGCGCCACCGCGACGATGCGGGGCAGGGCGAGCGTGCCGAAGCCATGATCGAGCGCGGCGCGAGCGGCCTCCGAGGCGATCCCCCGACCCCAATGCCGGCGCTCGAGGGCATACAGCACCTCGATCTCGACGGGCCCCTCGGCCTCGAGCCGGAGCGGCTTGAGCCCGCATTGCCCCATGACCTCACCGGTCGCGCGATCGGTGACGGCCCACACGCCCCAGCCATGCGCCGCCCACCCTTCGGCAAAGCGCTCCAGAGTGGCGCGGGATCGGGCGCGCGCGGCGGCGCCCAGCCAGGGACCGTCGCCGAGCCAGCGCGTCACCTCGGGGTCGTCGTAAAGGCGGGCATGCGCCTCGGCGTCGCCAGCGCCGAAGGGCCGGAGCAACAGGCGCGGGGTGGTGAAGATGGTCATGACGTGACCGCCATCGCGATTATACGTGGGCACTGGGCGGGACGGACTGAATTGGACGCACCCATTACTGGCTGCCCGGGGGCTGGCCGGTCAGGATGTGGGAGGCGTGGTGCAGCACCATGCGCCACTCGCCCGCTCCCCGCTCGAAGAGATTGGTGGCGAGGAGGGTGGTCACCGCGATGTTGCCGCGCACCTGGGAGAGGATGTTCTCGGAGCAGGTCACCCAGCCCAGGTCCCCCGCCGCTCGCGCCTGAACGTCGCCCAGGCTGAAGCGCATCTCCCGGCTGTCCTTGAAGATGGCCTCCCAGGACTGCCGCACCGCCTCCCACCCTTCCAGCATCGCCCAGCCGGGGTGGATGCACCGCACGTGCTCACCGTGGGACCACACCGTGTCCATCTCGGTGAGGTCGAGCGCCTCGAACGCCCGATAGAAGCGGGTGTTGGCCTCCTCGAGCTCGGCGCTCTCGTCGTCGGGCGTCATGTCGGGCACGAGATGACGAAGGCGTCGCCGTCACGCGTCACGGTGAGGGGGTCGAGGCGCGCGCCGGGACACGGGCCCTCCGTGCAGACACCGGTGTCGGGGGCGAACACCGCGCCGTGCACCGAGCAGACCAGATGACGCCCGTCCTGCGAGTAAAAGCCCGCGGCGCGGAGGTCGAGCGGGTTGCCGGCATGGGGGCATGCGTTGACATAGGCGACGAGGGTGCCGCCGTGATTCACCACGAAACCCTCCACCAGCCCCCCGCCGTGCCGCCGGAGCCGGAGCTTCACCGTCTGGCCCGGCGCGAGCGTGTGCGCGTCCAGCCGCCAGGTCTCGGCGTCCACGCCCCGGTTCTATCACAACCAGACCCCCAGAGTTACGATGGGGCCATGCGGCCGCGCGTCATCCTCGTCCTGCTCGCTCTGTCGCTCGCCGCCTGCGCCACGCCGCCGATGGCCGACGACGGGACGCTGCCCCGCCATGCCCTGATCGGCACGTCCTGGCTCGCCCAGGCCATCGATGGGACGGTGGCGGATCCCGCGGTGCAATCGACCGTCACATTTCAGCGAGAGGACCAGGTGATCGGCAGTGGCGGCTGCAACCGGTACTTCGGCCGCCTCGGGCTCAGCGGCAGCACGCTGTCGATCAGCGGCGTGGGCAACACCAGGATGATGTGCTCGCCGGTTCCGGTGATGCAGCAGGAGCAGCGCTTCCTGGAGGCGCTGCAGGCCTCGGTGGCCTGGCGGCGCGAGGGGGATACGCTCATCCTCCTCGACCTCGCGGGGCGCGAGCGGCTGCAACTGGTCCGCACCGCCGGCTGATCCGGACCCTCGCGACCGGCGTGGTACAGTGATTGCCTATGGCCGCCGCCGAAGCCCTCGCAGTTGATGCGCGCGGCCTGACCAAGACCTTTCGGGGAGGCTGGCTGGGGCGGCGCCGCACCGAAGCCCTGCGCGGGACGAGTCTCGCCGTGCCGCGGGGCGCCATCATGGGACTGCTCGGCCCGAACGGCGCGGGCAAGACCACGCTGCTGTCCATCCTCGCCACCTTGCTCATTCCCGATGGCGGCACCGCGCGCATCCTCGGACTCGACGTGGTGAAGCAGGCGCGGGAGGTGCGTCGGCGGCTCAACATGACCAGCGGCAACACCTCGTTCGTGTGGAGCCTGCGGCCGCCCGAGGTGTTGGAGTTCTACGGCCGTCTCTACGGGTTCCAGGGCCGTGCCCTCCGGACGCGCGTGGAAGCGCTCATCGAGCGGTGCGAGCTCGGCCCGCACCGGAAGACGCAGTACAACGAGCTGTCCACGGGGCTCAAGCAGCGTCTCGCGTTCGCGAAGTCGCTGCTGAACGATCCCGAGGTGCTGTTCCTGGACGAGCCCACGCTGGGGCTCGACCCCGACGTGTCGGTGCGCATCCGCGCCCAGGTGGCGGATCTCCGGCGCGAGCGGGGCACCACCATCATCCTGACCACCCACTACATGCGGGAGGCCGAGGAGCTCTGCGACGAGATCGCCTTCATCAAGGGCGGTCGCATCCTCGCCCAGGGCCCGCCCGACGCCCTGAAGCGGCAGATCCGCATCGGCGAGGTGGTCGCGCTCAAGCTCGACCCCGTCGAGCCCGCCGGGCTCGCGGACCTGGCGGGGGTGCTCGACGTGCGGCGCCACGGCGACACCGTGGAGGCCACCGTGGACGCGGTCGAGAAGCGCCTGCCCGAGATCCTGCGCTGGCTGCACGACCAGGGCGTGGTGGTGCGCGACTGCCGAGTTCACGAGCCCGATCTCGAGGAGGTGTTCGTTGAGCTCGCTCGCTGAGCGGAGCGCCACGCTTCGCCCGGTCGACGGCCTCCGCGCGGAGTGGACGCGGACCTGGGCCTTCGCGCATCGGAACCTCGTGATGGCGCGGCGGAACGTGTTCTTCGTCTTCGAGCTGGCGTTCTGGCCGGGCGTGGCCATGCTCTCTCACGGCCTCCTCACGCGGTTCCTCGAGCTCACGCCTCAGATGACCGCGTTCATCCTGGCCGGAACGGTGGCGCTCTCCACGGTCCAGGTGTGCCAGTTGGATGTGGCCTATGTCGTGCTCTTCGACATCTGGTCGAAGTCGATGAAGCATCAATTCCTCACCCCGACGGAGGTCCGCCATCTCGCCATCGGCTCGTGGCTGGTCGGGGTGGGGCGAGGCCTCGTGGTATTCGCGCTGATGGCGGCGATCGGCTCGCGCTTCTTCGGCTTCGACTTCCTCGGGGCGGGCCCGCTGAGCCTCGCGCGGTTCCTCCTCGGCTGCTTTCTCTGCTCGCTGATCATCGGCCTCGGCGTGTGCGCACTCGTGGTCCTCTTCGGCACGCGGGCGGAGACCTCCGCGTGGGCCACCGTGAACCTGCTCGTGATGCTCTCCGGCATTTACTATCCCGTCTCGGTGCTCCCGGGCTGGGCGCAAGCGGTGTCGAGGGCGATCCCGCTCACGTACTTCCTCGACGACTTCCGCACGGGCTATGGCTTCCCGAGCGCCTTCGCCCATCCGCTCGTATTGGGCTTCGGCCTCGCCGCGGTCTATCTCGTCCTCGCCCACTGGGCCTTCGCCGCCGCCATCACGCGGTCGCGGCGGACCGGGCTGCTCCTCAAGCTCTCAGAGTGAGCGATCCCCTGACGGGCTCGGCGCTGTCGGCGGTCGCGCTGGGTCTCCTCCTCGGTGTCCAGCACGCGACCGACGCCGACCACGTCGTCGCGATCGCGACCATCGTGAGCCGGACGCACCGCTTCGGAGCGGGCGCGCTGATCGGTATCTTCTGGGGGCTCGGCCACACGCTGACGATCGCCGCGGTGGGGGCGGCCATCATCCTCTTTCGGGTCACATTGACGCCGACGGCTGGCCTCGCGATGGAGTTTGCCGTCGCCGTCATGCTCGTGATCCTGGGCATCGCGCGCCTGGCCCTCGCGCTACGGGGCGTGCGCGCCGTCCCCTCCGAGCATCTCGTCGAGCCCCACCGTCACGACGCCGCGCCCGCCTTCCACAGCCACGTCCACGCGCACGGCGCCCTCGTGCATCGGCACCCCCACGTGCGCCCCTCTGCTCGCCTGGCGGCGGCGCTTGGCGGCGTGGGACTCGGCCAGGCGGTCCGCTCCACGCTGATCGGGGTGGTGCACGGCCTGGCGGGGAGCGCGGCGGTGGCGCTGTTGGCGCTCAGCACCATCGCGGACCCGTACCTCGCGGTGGGCTATTTGCTGGTGTTAGGGGTGGGGACGATCGCGGGCATGACCGCGATCACGGGACTGATGGCGCTGCCCTTCACGGTGGGCGCCGGCTGGCTCGCGCGCTGGCAGCGCGCGCTCGCCCTGGGGACGGGCGCGCTGTCACTGGGCCTCGGGCTCTACCTCGGCTTCCACGTGGGCGTGGTCGACCGCCTCTTTCGCTGAGGCCGGCCGGCAGGGGGCTAGCGAGAGAGGAACTTCTTCACGCTGGCGGTGATGCCGGCCGCGTCGAGGCCGTGCTTGGCGTAGAGGCCCTTCTGGTCGCCCGACTCGCCGAACCCGGTCACCGCGAGCTTGCGCAGCGGGGTCGGCATCACCTCGGACAGCATCTCCGCGACCGCGCCGCCCAGGCCGCCCGATACGCTGTGGTCCTCCACGGTGACGACGTGGCCGGTCTTCCCCGCCGAGCGGAGGATGGTCTCCTCGTCGAGTGGCTTGATGGTGGCCACGTTCAGTACCTCGGCGTGAATGCCCTCGGACTCGAGCCGCTTCGCCGCCTCCAGGGCGTTCCACAGCGGGCCGCCCGTGGCGAGGATGGATACGTCCGTGCCCGGCCGCAGCACCTCGGCGCGTCCGAACTGGAACCGGAAGCCGTCCCCGTGTACGTTCTCCAGGTTCTGGCGGGTGAGCCGGAGATAGACGGGCCCGGGATACTCGACGGCCCACGCGATCGCCTGCTTCGTCTCGATCTCGTCGGCGGGCTGTACGATCGGGATGTTCGGGAGCGCGCGCAGACAGGCCATGTCCTCGAGGCCCATCTGCGTGTAGCCGTCCTCGCCGATGGCCACGCCCACATGCGTCCCCACCAGCTTCACCGGCGCCTGGGTGTAGGCCACGGAGACGCGGATGGTCTCGAAGCGGCCCACCAGGAAGCAGGCGAACGAGCAGGCAAAGGGCACGCGCCCGGAGAGAGCGAGCCCCGCCGCCATACCGATCATGGTCGACTCGGCGATGCCGACATTGAACGCGCGACCGGGATGAGTCTTGGCGAACTTCGCCGTCATCGTCGACTTCGAGAGGTCGGCGTCGAGCGTGACGATCCGCTCGTCCTTGGCGCCGAGATCGAGGAGCGCCTCTCCGAACGCGGCCCGCGAAGACTTGCCCGGCATCACTTCTTCTCCATGGCGGCGAGCTCGGCGAGGATAGGCGCGGCCCACGCGGGCGGCTCGCCGCCGCTGGCGGGGAGCCCGAGGATCTCGCGGACGGCGCGCACGGCCTCCGCGGGGCTGGGCGCCTTACCGTGCCACTCGGGGTTGTCTTCCATGTACGACACGCCCTTGCCCTTCACGGTGTGAGCCACGATGAACAC
Source organism: Candidatus Methylomirabilota bacterium (assembly GCA_035764725.1). NCBI lineage: Bacteria > Methylomirabilota (SeqCode) > Candidatus Methylomirabilota bacterium. The sequence continues at coordinate 35,074 of DASTYT010000106.1, forward strand.
CGGCTTGCCCTTGATGGCCTCGGCCTGGTCGAGCGCCTTCTCGATCTGCCCGAAGTCGTGGCCGTCGATCTCGATCACCGCCCAGTTGAACGCCTTCCACTTGTCGACGATCGGCTCGATGTCCAGGATCTTCTTGACGTGGTCGTCGAGCTGGATGCCGTTGTAGTCGAGGATCGTGCAGAGGTTGTCGATGTGATGATCGGGGGCGCCCACCTTCGGCCCGGACATCGCCGCCTCCCACACCTGGCCCTCCTGGATCTCGCCGTCGCCTACGATGCAGTAGACCCGCGAGCTCTTGCCGGCAAGCTTGAGCCCCAGGGCCATGCCGACCGAGATCGAGAGCCCCTGACCGAGCGAGCCCGTGGCCGCTTCGATGCCGGGCAGGGCCACCCGGTCCGGATGCCCCTGGAGCGGGCTCCCGAGCTTGCGCAGCGTCAGGAGCGCGCTCTCGGGAAAGTAGCCCGCCCTGGCCATGCACACGTACTGCGCGGGCACGCAGTGGCCCTTCGAGAGGACGAGCCGGTCGCGGTCCTCCCACAGCGGCTGCTTCGCGTCGTAGCGCATCCGGGAAAAATAGAGGACGGTCAAGATGTCGATCACCGACAGGGAGCCGCCGGGATGACCGGAGCCGGCGTGGGTGAGCATCCGGATGATCTGCACGCGCGACTCCCGCGCGATTTGTTGCAGCTGGCCGAGATCCGGCTTCGTCATGGCTTCAGATGATACGGACCGCGGGGGTACCGCGCAAGCGCGGGCGGGCTCACGATTTTCCCGGCGCCGCCTTCGACGCCGTCGCATAGCCCTTCGCGACCCAGCCGGGCAGGCCCTCATCGAGGATCTGCATGTTCCGGTGCCCCGCGAGATAGAGGATCTTGTAGGCCCCCCGGGCCAGCTCGTGCGGGCAGGCTCAGTAGAGGACGATGAAGTCCGTGCGCGAGACCTCGGACAGCCGCCGCGGGAACTCGCGCAGGAAGATGTTGCGGGCGCCGGCGATGTGGAGCTCGTCGAACTGCTCGGGGCTGCGCACGTCCACGAAGCCGACCGGCTGCTTGAGATCGAGCAGGGCCTTGGCCTCGTCCACCGAGATGTACCGCTCCGGCACGTCGGGGTCGCCGGCGGGCGCGGCGCCCAGGCCCACGAACGCCAGCGCGGCGACGAGTGCGGCGAGCGCGCCTCTCACTGAAAGGGCTCCACCCACACGCGGTCACCCGCGCGCACGTCGCCTCGCTCCTCCTCGATGACGATGAAGCAATTCCCCTGCGCCATCGACGAGAGGATGCCCGAGCCCTGCGGCCCGGTGGTGCGGACCCGCCACTGATCGTCCACGTACTCGAGAATGCCGCGCTTGAACTCGCGGCGCCCCTCGCGCTTGCGCATGGCCTCGGTGGCCACCGCGTGGAAGCGGGGCGGGACGAGTTCGCGCCGGCCCGCGAGCTTCCACAGCGCGGGGCGGACGAAGAGGCTGAACGTGAGCATCGACGCCACCGGGTTGCCGGGCAGGCCGAAGAAGTGCGCGGCGCCGATACGCCCGACGGCGAGGGGACGCCCCGGCTGCATCGCCACCTGCCAGAAGTCGATGCCGCCCGCCTCCTGTAGCACCGCCTTCACGAGATCGTAGTCGCCGACCGACACGCCGCCGGACGTGAGCACGATGTCGGCGGCCCGCGCCGCCTCGGTGAGCCGCGCGTGGAGGACGTCCTGGAGGTCCGGCACGATCCCGTAGTCCGTCACCGTCCCGCCCGCCGCCTCCACGAGCCCGTGCAGGGAGAAGCGGTTGGAGTCGAAGATCTGGCCGGGCTTGCGCGTCTCGCCGGGCTCGACCACCTCGTCGCCGGTGGAGAGGATGGCCACGCGCGGCCGCTGCCGCACCAGGATCTGCGGGAAGCCGAGCGACGCGGCCACGCCCAGCTCCTGCGGGCGCAGCACCGATCCCGCCGGGACGACCACGCTCCCCGCGCGGACGTCCTCGCCACGGCCGCGCGTGTTGACGCCGTGCTCGATGGGCCCCACCGTGATGCGCGTACCTGCGCGCTCGACGACCTCCTGCGGATACACGGTGTCGGCACCGGCCGGTATGGGCGCGCCGGTCATGATACGCAGGGCGTGGCCGGGACCGACGACGCCCTCGAACACGCCGCCGGCGGCCAGCTCGCCCACCACCATCAGCTCCCGCCGTTCGCCCCATGGGATGACCGCATGGGCCACCGCATAGCCGTCCACCGCGGAGTTGTCGGTGGGGGGCACGTCGATGGGCGCGCGGAGGTCCTCGGCGAGCACGCGGCCGAGCGCGGCGGGGACGGGGACGATGTGCGGCGGCGCCACCGTCGTGATCTGCGCGAGGATGCGCGCCTGCGCGTCCGCGACCGAGATCATGGCCGTCATTATAGACGCTATAATGCGTGACGCGATGAATGAGACGCTCGACTCCTCGCCCGAGATCGACCTGGTCTACGCGGCGGCGGCACCATCGCGGCCGGCCGGCTTCTGGCGCCGCGGCGTGGCGCTGGTCCTCGACTACGTCTTCCTCGTGCTCATGATGGGCGTAGCCGGTGGCATCGTCACCGCGCTGTGGGGCGAGACGGGTCGGAGCACCCGCGTGGCCAACGCCGCGCTCACCGCCTTCCGGTGGTTCCTCCCGCTGCTCTACGCGGTGCTGTTCCACTGGCTCTGGGGGCAGACCATGGGCAAGATCGTCGTCGGCGGGCGCGTGGTCACCCTCGACGGCGGCAGCCTCTCGCTCTCGCGCGCCATCGGTCGCACGCTGGCCTGGGTCGTCGCCGCGCTGCCCCTCGGTCTCGGGCTCGCCCTGGCCGCGGCGCGCCGGGACCGCCGCGGGCTCCACGATCTCCTGGCGGGCACGCGCGTCGAGCGCGTCTGACGCCGTCGTGGCCTTGCCGCTGCCCCTGCGCAACCGCCTCGCCGACCTGGTCCTCGACGCGCTTCACGACGCCGACGCCCGCGAGGGCCTGCGCGCGCTCGCCGCGGTCTGCGCGGACCCGCGCGCCCCCGAGGCCGCGCGCCTGCCCGCGCGCTTCCCGCTGGAATTCTTCGAGCGCGGCGCGGGGGGTCTGGCGGTGCGGAGCGGCTTCGCCGCGCACGCGCGCGAGCTGGCCGAGCGGGCGGAGGCGGCGTGGCAAACCGTGGGCAAGCGCGCGCTCGGCCCCGCGGCGCCGTCGCTCGCGGAGACCCTCGATGCCGCCGGGGCGCTCTTCGACGCCGGGCTGTACTTCGAGGTGCACGAGCTGCTCGAGCCGTGCTGGTTCCGCGCGCTGGGGCGGGAGCGCGAGGCGCTGCAGGGGCTCATCCAGATCGCGGTCGGCTTCCAGCATCTCGTCAACGGCAATCGGCGCGGCGCCCTCGGCCTGCTCCACGACGGCGCGGTCAAGGCCGCCGCCGGGGCGCTCGCCGATCGGTCCCTCGCGGATTTCGCCGCGGGCGCGCGGCGCTGCGGCGCCGCTCTCGCCGCGCACGGCGACGGCGCGCCCTTCGACCTCACGCTCATCCCGACGTTCCCCCGCGCGGGCGCGGCGCGGTGAGCGATCTCTTCCTCGTGCGAGACCCCACGGAGATCCGGCGCCGCCGCCAGGGGCTCGCCAAGGGCCAGATCGTGGAGACCTGGCCCGACCGGATCGAGCCGGGGGCGTGCTGGGTCGGGGAGGCGAGCAAGGCGCTGCTGGATAGCGCGGGTCCGCCTCTGCGCGCGCGCCTCCGGCTCGACGGCGCGCACGTGCCGATCTACTACGGTCCGCGGCTCTGCGATCTGGACTCGCTTCCGACCGAGGAGTCGCTGCGCGGCCGAATCCTTGCCGCCCACGGCATCGCGGCGCTGTGGATCACCCTCGACGCGGCGGGCGCGCGCGTGAGCCACGCGCCGACCTCGCCCGACGATCCGGTGTTCTTCCTTCGCCGCCCGGGGGGCGGACGCCCCCACGTGTGGCGGCTGTTCCGCCGTCGCGACGAGGCGGAGGCGTGCATGCGCGAGCGCCACGAGGGGGACGAGGAGGCGGCGGTTTGGGCGGCCGGTCTGCCGGCGGCGACCTGGGACGATCTCATCGCGCGATATGCCACCAGGGACGACTCCTGAGGAGAGAGCCATCATGGATCTGGGACTCGGCGGCAAGACGGCCCTGGTGACGGGCGGCAGCAAGGGCATCGGCCTCGCGGCGGCGCGCGGCCTGGCCGCGGAGGGCGCGCGCGTGATGATCGCCGCGCGCGACGCGACCGTGCTCGGGCGCGCCGCCAAGGACATCGAAGCGGCGACGGGGCGCCCCGTGGAGACGGCGGCGGTGGATCTGTCCACGCTCGAGGGTGTCCGCGCGCTGGTGGCGGACGCCGTCACGCGCCTCGGGCGTCTGGATATCCTCGTGAACAACGCGGGCGCCATCAAGGGCGGCGACTTTCTCACGACGCCTGACGAGGAATGGCTCCGCGGCTGGAGCCTGAAGCTGCTCGGCTACATCCGGATGGCGCGCGAAGCGCTCCCCGCCATGCGGCGGCAGGGACGCGGCCGCATCATCAACGTGGTGGGCGCGGCCGCGCGCAATCCTGCTCCCAGCTACATGATGGGAGGCGCCGCCAACGCCGCGCTCATCAACTTCACCAAGGCGCTCGCCGATCTGGGCGCGCGCGACGGCGTGCTCGTGACGGGCGTGTCGCCGGGGCCGGTGAAGACGGAGCGCTGGGACACGCTGGTGAGGCAGCAGGCGGAGGCGGCGGGAGAGGACGTGTTCGCATTTGAGAAAGCACGAAGCGCGGAGTATCCGCTCGGGCGCATCGCACTGCCGGAAGAAGTCGCCGATCTGATCGTGTTCCTCGCCTCCGAACGCGCAACTTTCTTGACCGGAATTACGATCACCGTCGATGGCGGCATCACACGCGGGGTGTTCTTGTGAGGAATGTGTCGAGGTGACGTGTGAGCGACCGTGCTGCAACTTCGTGAAATAGAGAACTTCCTGCCATAAAATTCGCTTGACAGCCCCCCGGGCCGTCACTAGGGTATGCCAACCGTCGGAGGCTTGGTTCGCGGGCCCGACCGGCGGTTTAGGTGGTTCCGGGGAGCTGTGCCCCACACGCCGCCGGGGTGCGCCGGGTTGGTCTCGGTCCCGGGTGCGGCAGGAGGTTCGTGATGCCCGCTAAGCTGTTTGTAGGCAATCTGTCCTTCCAGGCGACCGAAGAGGACCTGCGCGAGCTGTTTCAGCAAGCGGGCGTCGTCGACTCGGTCCGTATCGTCACCGACCAGTTCACGGGCCGCCCCCGAGGGTTCGGGTTCGTGGAGATGGCCAGCAAGGAAGAGGCGTCCAAGGCCATAGAAATGCTGAACGGCCGGCTCTTCCGGGACCGGAACCTCGTCGTGGACGAGGCCCGGCCACAGCCCGCCCGGGGGGGAGGCGGTTCGCGGCCCGATCGCGGCCCGCGGCCCGGCGGGGGCCCCGGGGGCGGAGGCGGCTGGCGCCGCTAGCGACTCGAACGCCCAGGCCCCGGGGTCGAAAGCCCCGGGGCTTTTTTCATCGAGGTGTATACTCAACACATGGAGAGGACTCGCTCCAGCACGGCGCGCACCATCCCGGGCATCCCGGCCCCGGGCTTCGCCCGGCGCATCGGTGAGGTCGTGGACAGCCGGCGCTCCGCCACGTTCCAGGAACTCCAGAGCGTGGAGCTGGTGAATCGCCTCAAGCCAGGCCCGGGCGGAGGCGGTATGCCGTTCGGCTGGACGGTGAACCCCTACCGCGGCTGCGAGGTGGGCTGCGTCTACTGCTACGCGCGCCCCACGCACGAATATCTCGGCCACGCCGATCCGGCGGAGTTCGAGTCACGGATCTACGTCAAGCGCGCGGAGCCGGGGCGGCTCCACGAGGCGCTGAAGAAGGCGCGCGAGAGCGGCGAGGAGATCGCCATCGGCACCGCCACCGATCCGTATCAGCCGGCGGACGGCCGCTTCCGTATCACCAGAGATGTCCTGCGGGCGATCGCGCGCGTGCGCGGGCTCCGCGTGGGCATCACCACCAAGTGCGCCTCCATCACGCGGGATCTCGACCTCCTCGCGGAGATCGCGGCGAGCTCCGAGCTGATCGTCAACATCTCCCTGATCAGCCTCGACGCGGATCTCCTTCGCGCGATCGAGCCGCGCGCGCCGCGCCCGGATCTTCGCCTCGGCGCCATGCGCGCCCTCACCGGGGCCCGGGTGTCGGTGCGCCTCTTCGTCATGCCTATTCTGCCCGGCATCACCGACGGCGAGCCGGGGCTGCGCGAGCTGCTCGCCGCGGCCCGGGCCGCGGGGGCGCGTGAGGCGGTGTGGAACGTCCTCTTCCTGCGCGGTAGCGCGCGGGGCTTCTTCCTGGACTACGTGCGCCGCGAGATGCCGTGGCTCAGCGCGCGCTACGAGGCGCTCTACGCGCAGGGGACGCGCGCGCAGGCCGAGTATCGCGGGATCGTCGAGGGCCGCGTGGAGCGGCTGGCCCGCGAGGTCGGGCTCGGCGGCCTCACCCGCGAGGACCGCATCCGGCGCGAGGCGGTGCCGGCGCCGCCGCGTCAGCTCGAGCTGGTCTGGTAGGCCGCCGCCGCGATCCGACTGCCCTTCAGTTCCCAAAATCCAGCGACGTCTGGACCGGCCCCGCTTCCTCGACCTCCTCCGGCTCCTCGACCACCACCGCCAGGCCCTCACGCGCGACGAAGGGCAGGAATTTCTCGGCGAGCTCACGCAGCTTCGCGACGTAGTAGGCGGTGTTCTCGTCGGGCGCGGCGGGATCCCACGCCGCTGCGAGCTTCGCCGCCTCATTGACCTTGACGCGGACGCCCTCGCCGGTCACGTAGTACGAGACCTGATCGCCCGCCTGGTAGGGGCGCTCGGCGCGGAGCGCCAGCTCGTAGGCGGCGCCGGGATTGCGCGTGCCCGCCGCCACCTTCTCCTGGTAGGCCCCCGGCGACTCCTGCAGGGTCTCCGTCTTCATGAACTGGCGCACCGGCACGCGGCGGGCGACGAAGTCCTCCTCCCAGCGGCGGTTGAGCGCGGCGATCTCGTCGCGCCGGCCGGTGAGGAGGAGACGGAACATCTCCTCCATCCACTGCCGCTGGAAAAGCTCGATGCCGCGCGAGCGGAGTCCGGAGCCCTTGATGAGGAGCTTGCCGGCGGGATCGAGCAGCACGTAGTTCTTCATCTTGTAGCTCAGCATCGCCGGATAGCGGCCGCCCAGCTCGAGCTGTATCCACTCGGGGAAGGTCTCGCCGAGCCGCGCGAGCAGCTCGTCCTCGGCCTCGGGGGCGGCGAGCGCGTCCGGCGGCACGAAGTAGATCCCGTCGGTGTCGACCTCGATGACGGTCGCCCCGAGGGCGCCCAGCCGGTCCACGAGCCCGGTGACCAGCCGCCGGCCCTCGCCGGTGACCCGGTTGGCCGCCTCGAAGTCGTTCCAGTGTCCGAAGCCGGTGCCGAGATAGCCGTAGAACGAATTGATGAGGATCTTGAACGTCTGCTGCAGCGCCCCCAGCAGGAGGCGGTCGGCCTCGCTCGTCGCCTCGCGCGCGAGGCGTTTGGCGCTGACGCGGAACTCGCGCAGATCGCCGAGCATGGCGCCGAAGATACCGAGGGCGTCGCCCGCCGGCATGATGCTCTGGCCCAGCATCAGCGAGGGATAGAGCGAGGTCACGTCCACGTGGAGCACGTTCCGCGCCACCCCCTGCTGGTAGACCGCGGTGAATCCGCCCATCACCGAGCGGCCTGCGCCCGCGCGCGGAACGGCCTGGCCGCGGTGGAGATACTCGCGGAGTAGCAGCGCGTCGATCTTCGTCGCATTGCCGCGCAGGACCACCGACTCGTAGTCGAAGGGCAAGGCCTGGGCCTGGACGAAGTAGGGCGGCGAGAGGATGGCGGAGAGGCCGAGCGTCTCCAGCACGTCGTCGCGGGCATAGGCCATGAGGCGCGCGGGATCCTCGGCGAACACGCGGGGAATGTCCTCGGCGGGCAGGTACGTGCGCGCGGGCGCCGCCACCCCGAAGTGACGCGCCACGTCCTTGAGCCCGTAGGAGTCGAGATTCCGCGCGGCCACGTCGTAGAGCTGGGCGAGCATCCACGTGTCCACGATGTGCCGTCCCGCCACGCCGTAGCGCCGGTACGCGATCGTCCGCTCCGCCACCTGCATGCGCGAGGCGTACCCGCGCAGCGTCGAGGCGTCGCGCCCCCACGCCAGCGCCACACGGTGGCGGCGGGCGCGCGCCTCGAGGTACTCCAGGTCGAAGCGGAAGATATTGTGGCCCTCGATCACATCGGGGTCGCGCTCCGCGATGAGCCGGCCGCACGCGCGCAGGAGCTCTTGCTCGTCCATCTCGGCGCCCGACAGGACGGTGGACCAGCCAGTGGAGTCGGCGAGGGCGATCGCGATGATCCGGTCGCCCTCGCGCGCGGCGTTGGGGAACTCGAAGCCCGGCGTGGTCAACACCTCGATGTCCAGCGCGAGGCGCCGGAGGTCGCTCAGAGCCATGCCCCGGAACGAGGTGCGCCCCGTGCGGAGCAAGTATTGATGGACGGGATCGCCCAGGAAGAGATAGGGCCCCTGGGGATCGCCCGGCGAGCGGCCGGAGACCCGGCGGCACTGCTCGCGTGCTTTCTCGGCCTGGCTCCACGAGGGGAAGGTCGCAAGCCAGCGGTAGACACCCTCGCCGGCGAGGGCGATCAGCTCGCGCTCGCCCGGGAGCCCGTCCAGGAGGTCCGCCTCGGCAAGGAGGATGAAGGGGCGAAAGGACTCCTCCACGGTGGAGACGGCGCCCTCCCGGCGCGCGTAGACGCGCACGGTGGTGTCGCCGGGCGCGAAAGCGAGGAGGCTCGGGGTGTCGTCGCGGCCGAAGAGGAGGGGATTGCCGTAGAACGGCAGCGGGATCGCGCTCAATTGAGGCGGCTCAGCTCGGACTGAAGCCGCGTCAGCTCGCGCCGGGCGATCTCGTAGCGCGGCTCGATGCGGAGGGCCTGGCGCAGCTCCGCCACGGCCTCGCGCAGTCGGTTCTGCTTCACGTAGACCCGGGCGAGGTTGAAGTAGGGGAACTGGCGCGGCTCGTAGCGGGGCGCCGTCTTCGCACGCTCGAGCCACGGGGGCGCCTCCTCGTGGCGTCCCAGCTCGATCAGGTAGGCGCCGATGTCGTTGTAGGGATTCCCGAACGACGGATCCACGGCGATGGCGAGCTTGCACTGAGTGATCGCGTCCTCGTGGCGCCCCTGGAACGACATCGCCCAGCCGAGAAAGGTGTGGGCCTCCGCGGTGGGATGCGCGGCGATCGAGCGCCGGTAGCCCTCGATCGCCTCGTCGAGGCGACCCGCCATCTGATGCTCATACGCGCGCTGGAACTCGTCGCGCGCGTCGTCCATTCGTCCGAGCTCGTCCACGACTCCTCCCCTTCGGATTCTACCCCAGCCTCGCGAAGGGCTGGCGGTGACCAGTGGCTTCCGCTATGCTGGGCCGCCATGTGGACTCGCGCACTGGTCGCGCTCACCATCGCCGCGGCGCTCGCAGGCTGCGCGGGACCCACGCGCATCACCTACCAGAACGTCACGCCCGACAAGCCGGAGACGATCAGTGCGACGGTGACGCGCCCGTCCGGCCCCGGCCCGTTCCCGGCGGTGGTGATCATGCACGGCTGCGGCGGCCTCTCGCCGCAACTCGAGCGGTGGGCGCGCTGGTTCGCCGATCGCGGCTACATCGGCATGGTCGTCGACAGCTTCGGCCCGCGGAAGGTCAAGGGCGACTGCGCGCCGGAATCGCCCGACGACATCCCGGTGACCGCGCGGCTCGACGACGCCTTCGGCGCGCTCAGGTGGCTGCAGTCACAGCCCGACGTCCGGAAGGATCGTGTGGGCATCATCGGATACTCGCAGGGCGGCGTGTATGCGATGTCGGCCGTCAACGGCCCCAGCCTGGAACGCGCAGCCCGGCGCGGGGTCAAGATCCCCGAGCCCGGCTTTGCGGCCGGGGTGGGCGTCTACCCCGGCGGCTGCCGCTCCCTGATCCCACAGCTCGCGGTCAAGCCCTTGCTGGTGCTCATCGGCGGGGCCGACGACTGGACGCCCCCCGAGCATTGCCAGCAGATGGTGGAGTCCATGAAGTCCCGGGGTGCCAATACCTCCATCGTCGTGTACCCGGGCGCCTATCACTACTTCGACGTCGAGGAGCAGAAGAAGGAGTATCTGCCGGACGTGGGGAACGACTTCAAGCCGAGCGGACGGGGTGCCACCGTGTCCTATCAGCCCGAGGCCGCCGCGGACGCCTACCGGCAGGTCGAGCGCTTCTTCGGGCGTTACCTCAAGCAGTAGCGTCGGCGCGGGATGGCGGAGTCGGTGGGCAAGCAGGAGATGCGGGAGCGCGTGTGGCGCGCCATGGAGATCCACGGCGCCGCGCGCTTTCCCGGCGCCAAGGGGCGCATCCCCAATTTCCCCGGCGCCGAGCGCGCCGCCCTCCAGCTGCAGACCTTGCCGGAGTGGAAGCGCGCGCGCGTGGTCAAGATCAATCCCGACGCGCCCCAGCTGCCCGTGCGCGGCATGGCGCTTCGCGAGGGCAAGCTGGTCTACGTCGCGGTACCGCGGCTCCGCGCGGAGCGGCCGTTCCTCGAGCTCGATCCCGCGCGCCTCGGCGCGCGCGGGCCCAAGGCGGCCACCATCAAGGGGGCGGCGGTGCACGGCCGGCCGGTGGGCCTCGACGACATGCGGCCGATCGATCTCATCGTGTGCGGCTCGGTAGTCGTCAACGGTCGGGGAGCGCGGCTCGGCAAGGGCGGAGGCTACTCCGACCTCGAGTATGGGATGCTGCGCGCGCGGGGGCTCGTGACCGACCGCACGCCCGTGGTGACGACCGTGCATCCGCTGCAGATCGTGCCGCAGCAGCTCCCCCGGCTTCCGCACGACATCACGCTCGACTGGATCGTGACCCCGGAGGGCCTCCTGCGCTGCGCGCGCGGGCTGCCCCGACCCCGGGGCATCTACTGGGACTATCTCGACGACGCCGCAATCGCGGCCATCCCGGTGCTCGCCGAGCTCCGGGGCGCGCGCGAGGCGCGCTGAAAGGACAGGCAATGGACCTCGGACTGAAGGGCAAGGTGGCGTTCGTGGCGGCGGCGAGCAAGGGCATGGGCAAGGCGTGCGCGCTGGGGCTGGCCGCGGAGGGTGCGCGGGTGGCGATGTGCGCGCGGGGCGAAGCCGACCTCAAGGCCGCGGCCGCCGAGGTGGAACGGAAAACCGGCGCCGAGGTACTCGCGGTGCCCGCCGACCTCGCCAAGGCCGAGGACTGCGCGCGCGCGGTGGCGCGGGCGCGGGATGCGTGGGGCGGAGTGGACGTGCTCGTGGCCAACGTGGGCGGGCCGCCGCCCGGCCCGTTCGAGAAGATGTCGGACGCCCAGTGGGTGCAGGCGTTCGAGCAGGTGCATCTCTCGACGGTGCGGCTGATCCGCGACGTCCTGCCCGGGATGAAGAGCACGCGGTGGGGACGGATCCTCGCCATCCAGTCCACCTCGGTCAAGCAGCCGGTGGACGGCCTCGTGCTCTCCAACGGCATCCGGCCGGCGATCGCCGGCCTCTTCAAGACCCTCGCGGTGGATCTGGCGAAGGACGGCATCACGGTGAACCTCGTGCTGCCGGGGCGGATCCAGACCGACCGCTTCATCAGCCACCAGAAGGAGCGGGCGGAAGCCTCCGGGCGCACGCTCGAGGAGCAGATCGCGCTATCGGCCACCGACATCCCGATGGGGCGGGTCGGCACGCCGGAGGAGTTCGCGGCCATGGTGGTGTTCCTGGCCTCCGCGCGCGCCTCCTACATCACCGGCTCGGTGGTCCAGGTGGACGGCGGCCTCGTCCGGTCCAACGTCTAGACCTGGCGCGGCGCCGCCACCGGCTCCGCCCGCGATGCGCGCGTGATCGTCGCGTTCTGGCACGCCCTCCGGGGCTTCAAGCAGGACAGTGGACTCTTCCTCTCCGCGGGTCTGTCCTTCTACTTCCTCGTCTGCCTGGTTCCCATGCTGTTCCTGTTCGTCTCGGCAATGGGCTATCTCCTCACCAGCGAGGCGGCCACTACCGCGGTGCTGAACCAGCTCTCCCAGCTCGTGCCCGTGTACCGGAAGGAGCTGTCGGAGATGCTCGCGCGCCTCATCGCTACCCGGAAGACCTCGGGGGTCATCGGCACCGTGATCCTCCTCTTCTTCTCCACTCAGCTGTTCGGGTGCCTCCGCACGATCATGAACATCGTGTTCGAGGAGCGGAAGGGCCGCGGCATCCTCCGCGGGATGCTCTACGACGTGCTGATGCTCGCAGTGATCGGCGTCCTGTTCATCACCAGCATGGTGATCACCGACCTCTTCTTCTGGTTCCGCTCGCTCGTGTTCGCGCCCGCCCACATGCCGAGACAGTGGGTGCGCTACACGTTCCTGGCGATCGCGCTGGGCTTCAACACCGCGCTCTACTTCGTGGTCTACCGCTACTTTCCCACCCGCCGCATCCACGTGGGCGCCGCCATGGCCGGGGCCGTGCTCGCGAGCCTCCTGTGGGAGATCGCCAAGCAGATCTTTCGCTGGTACATCCTCTCGATCGGCGTCTACGACCAGATCTACGGCGCCCTCGGCTTCATGGTGGCCCTGACTATGTTCGTCTACTACTCGGCCATCGTCCTGGTCCTGGGCGCGGAGTACGCCGCCGCCGTCGAAGCCCGCTGGCGCAAGGGGCACACGCTCTGATAGCGTAGGGCGCCCATGAGCCAGGCCGACGTGCTTCCTCTCGAAGGCGTGCGGGTGCTCGAGCTGGCGCACCTGATCGCCGGGCCGCTCTGCGGCATGTACCTCGCCGACATGGGCGCGGACGTCATCAAGGTCGAGTCGCGGGAAGCGCCCGACGCGGGACGGCACATCTACCGCCTGTATCGGGGCGGGGAGGGCATCCTGCACCTCACCGTGAACCGGAACAAGCGCGGCCTCTCGGTGGATCTCCGCCAGGACGCGGGCCGAGCGCTGTTCCGCCGCCTCGCCGCCGGCGCCGACGTGGTCATCGAGGCCTTCCGCGGCGGAGTCGCCGAGCGCTTGGGCATCGACGCCGCATCCCTCGCCGCCGTGAACCCGCGCCTCATCTATTGCTCGATCTCGGCCTTCGGCCCCACCGGCCCCTGGCGCGAGAAGCCCGGGCTGGACGCGCTCGCCCAGGCCCTCGGCGGCTTCATGGCGATCACCGGGGAGCGCGAGGGTGGACCCGTGCTGGGCGGCGCGCCGGTGGCCGACACGATGGGCGCCATGCTCGCCACCCAGGGCATCCTCACCGCGCTGCTCGCCCGCCACCGCACCGGCCGAGGCCAGCGCGTCGACGCCTCGCTGCTCGACGCGATGCTGCTGGCGCACACGGCGCGGCTCGCCGTCTTCCACGAGACGGGGGAATCGCCAGGCCGGTGGGGCAGCGGGCATCCGGAGATCGTCCCGTACCGCGCGTACCGCGCATCCGACGGCTGGGTGTTCGTGGCGGTGTGGGTGGACCGTCTCTGGCGGCCATTCTGCGACGCGATCGGCCGCCCGGAGCTGGCGGACGACCCACGCTTCGCGGGCCGCGCCGACCGCATCGCCCACCGCGGCGGGCTCGACGCCATCCTCGAAAAAGTGTTCGCCGTCCGGTCCGCCGCCGAGTGGATCGAGATCCTGGAGCGCGCCGACGTGCTCTGCGCGCCCGTCAACGACTACGCGGATCTGGTGCGCCATCCCCAGGTGCAGGCCTCGGGCATGCTCGCGGAGCAGGAACATCCACGCGTGGGGCGCTTCAAGACCATCGCCACCCCGGTGAAGCTCTCGGAGACGCCGGGCCGCATCCGGACGGGGGCGCCCGCCCTCGGCGAGCATACCCGCGAAATTCTCGCGGAGGCCGGGCTCGCCACCACGGAGATCGACGCGCTGGCCGACGCCGGCGTGATCTGACCGAAAAGGAGATCGGACTCATGATGCTCACGGACAAGGTCGCGGTGGTGACGGGAGCGGGGCGAGGGATCGGGCGCGAGATCGCGCTCCTGATGGCGCGCCACGGCGCCGCGGTGGTGGTGAACGACCTCGGCGGCGGCGCCGACGGCGCGGGCGGGACCCAGGCGCCGGCCGACGAGGTGGTCAGCGAGATCAAGAACCTCGGCGGTCGGGCCACCGCGTCCTACGACTCGGTGGCGACCATGGACGGCGGCAAGCGCATCGTCCAGGCCGCGCTGGACAATTTCGGCGCCATCGACATCGTGGTGAACAACGCCGGCATCCTGCGCGACCGCATGATCTTCAACATGACCGAAGAGGAGTGGGACGGTGTGATCAACACCCACTTGAAGGGCTGTTTCGCGGTCACGCGCGCCGCCGTCCCCCACATGCGTGAGAAGAAGTGGGGCCGCATCATCAACATGACCTCGACGTCGGGACTGGTGGGGAACATCGGGCAGGCCAACTACGCGGCGGCCAAGCTCGGGATCGTGGGCTTCACCAAGGTGGTGGCGCTCGACATGGCGCGCTACAACGTGACGGCCAACTGCATCTCGCCCTTCGCCTGGACACGCATGATCGGCACCATCCCCACCGAGACCGAGGCGCAGAAGGCGCGCGTGGAGAAGATCAAGAAGATGGGCCCCGAGCACATCGCCCCGGTCGCCGTCTTCCTCGCCTCCGAGGCCGCGAAGGAAGTGTCGGGGCAGGTCATCGGTGTGCGCGGCAAGGAAGTGATGATCTTCGGCCACATGCGGCCGGTCATGCGCGTGCACAACGACCTCGGCTGGACGCCCGAGCGGCTCGCCGAGATGTTCCCCGGCACGCTGCGCCACCACCTGGCGCCGCTCGACACCTCGGGCCAGTACTTCAACTACGACCCGCTGGTCTAGCCCACCCGCCGATCGAGCCAGCCGCGGCCGAGCAGGATCATGCCGGCCGCGGCGAGGCTCACGAGCGCGCCGGCCCACTCGGCGAGGCCGGGCCGGTGGTGCAGGGTGACCTCCAACCCGGGCGTCGCCGGCAGCTCGACCTCGAGCAATCCCAGCTCGCCCTGCCGCGTCGCGAGGGGACCGCGCGGACCCCACGCCCGCCAGAGCGGTGACCAGGCAACTCCCGTCGAGACCCAGCCCGCCTCGGGACTGGCCAGGACCGCGAGGTAGCGATCGGGGCCCACGGCTCGGGCGAGGGGACGCGGCGTCGGCGTGGTGAAGAGGAGAAACGGGCCCACGTGCATCGGCGGGGCCCACGCCGGATCGGCGGTGAGGAAGCTCAGGCGTGGGATGTCCTCGTCCAGCGCGACGACGGTGGACACCCGCAGCTGGGCGGCCAGCCGTGACAGCTCGCCCGGCCGCAGGCGGTCAGGCTCTCGGCCGAACAGGGACACCGGGTCCAGCTGCTCGGCCAGCTGTCGGATGGGCTGGCGAAGCGCCGCCGCGCCCTCGCGAAGGCCGGCGTAGAAGTATCCCGCTACCGGCGAGGGATGCGTGAAGGTGCCGCCGATGATCCCCCGGTCCACGAGCGTGGGGGTGAGAGCGGGCAGATGAGAGTGCTCGCGCCACCAGTCCTGGCCAAACTCGAGCGGCACCGACGAACGAAGGAAGAGCACGCGGCCCGGAGGCGTGCGTCGCAACGCGTCCCAGAGGGCGTCGAAGCGATACCCGTGGATCACGCTCTCCATCGTCGGCCAGTCCCTGACGCGCGGCCAGAGCGACACGGTGGGCTCGCGCGACACGGCGGTCGGGGCCGAGAGGAAGATTCCCGCGGCCAGGCCGAGCGTGATCGTGATGCCCGCGGCGGCCCAGGGAGGCTCCCAGCGGTAGCGCGCGAGGCCGGCCCGCAGCAACGCCGCCACCGACGCGCTGGCGCCGAGCAACAGGGCGAGGATCACGCTGTCCATGAGCCGATCGGCCGGGAGCCAGTGGAGCCCCGTCGGCCCGGCGAAGATCGAGTCGAGCAGCGTCACCGCGATGATCGGGGCCGGCAGAGTCTCCAGCCAGAGGAGGGGCCGAGCGGGTCGGGAGCCCATCGTGACCGCGAGGCCGCCGGCCGGGCTCAGCGCCAGCAGAAGGAGCAGCAGGGGACGGCTCGCGAAATCGGCCGCCAGCCCCGCGAGGGAGGCATCGGCCCAGGCGAGCGCGAGCGCCATCGGGGGCTCGATGACGAGATGCGCGACGAGCGGGAGCAGCCAGAACGCGGTGAGGCCCAGGCCGAGCGCGACCACGACCGCCGAGGTGCCGAGCGCGTAGCGCCGCGGCACCGGGGCGAGCGCGCCGACCAGCGCCACCAGCACGACCGCCATCGCGCTGTGCGCGGGATGCGCCAGGATCACCGCGGCGACAAGGAGCGCCGGCACCGCGCGTGGTCGGGCCCGTCCTTCCAGCCAGGGCAGGAGGGTAAAGGCGAGGAGCGGGAGCAGGCCCCAGCCAAGCCGCGCGGCCACGAGACCCCAGCGCAGCCCCTCCTCGGCGCCGCTGCGCGAGCCCGCGGAGATCACAAGCCCCAGGAACGCGGCGGGCAGCGCCGCCCACCCGGAGCCGAGCGCGCGGGCGAGCAGCGCATAGGTCGTCGCGGCCGGGAGCAAGAACACGAGCCAGACTAGGATCAGGTAGAGGGTGCCAGGGCTCGCGAGCCCGAAGGCCAGCCAGTGGAGAACATAGCCCAGATAGAAGAAGAGCGGGGGGTAGTACTGGAGCTCGGGATAGCCGGCCCACCAGCCGGGGTTCCAGTGCCACGGTGCCGGACCGAGCGTGATGACGTGGATCAGCCGATAGAGCTGGCCCGGATGATCGTCTGCGCCCGGGACACCGCGGCCGAGCGCCGTCCAGCCCCACGCGACGGCGTAGACAGCGAGAGGAATTGCCGCGACCATCGTCCGACGCTGCACGCTCGGGCGCGAGTATACCGGGCTTCTCTCGTTGACATTCGTTTCTCGCGAGTGTTAAGTATTCGAAATCGTGTCGCTCGGATCGGTGATCGCGGCAGCGGCCATGCCGGGATCGTGCAGGCACTTTCGGGGCTCAAATCCCCTACCGATGGAGAGGCCATGGATCGAGTGAAGGGACTGACCTGTCGAGAGTGCGGGCGATCATACCCGTCCTCTCCCGCTCACGTCTGCGAGTTCTGCTTCGGCCCCCTCGAGGTCGACTACGACTGGGGCGTCATGCGCGCGCGCGTCAGCCGCGCCCGCATCGAGGCGGGACCCCGCAGCATCTGGCGTTACGCGGATCTCCTGCCCGTCGGGCTCGACGCGGACGGCGAGCCGCCGGTGGGCCAGGCGGCGGGCTTCACGCCGCTGGTCCGGGCCCGCAATCTCGGCGGGGAGCTCGGCGTCACGCAGCTCTACATCAAGAACGACTCCGTCTGCCATCCGACCTGGTCCTTCAAGGACCGCGTGGTGTCGGTGGCGGTCGCGAAGGCCAGGGAATTCGGCTTCGACACCGTGGCGTGCGCGTCCACGGGCAATCTCGCCAACTCGGTGGCCGCCCACGCGGCGGAGGCGCATCTTCAGGCGTACGTGTTCATTCCCACCGATCTCGAGCAGGGCAAGGTGACCGCAACCCTCGTCTATGACCCGGTGCTGTTCGCCGTGCAGGGGACCTATGACGAGGTCAACCGCCTCTGCTCGGAGATCGCCGACAAGTATCACTGGGCGTTCGTCAACATCAATCTCCGCCCGTACTACGGGGAGGGCTCCAAGACCGTCGGCTACGAGATCGCCGAGCAGCTCGGCTGGCGCGCCCCCGCCCACGTGGTGGTGCCGTGCGCCGGCGGCGCGCTCCTCACCAAGATCGCCCGCGCCTTCGAGGAGATGCGGGACCTCGGCTTGATCCCCGCGGCCCACACGAGGATGTACGCCGCCCAGGCGCTCGGCTGCGGACCCATCGTCACCATGATCAAGAACGACACCGACGTGGTGGTCCCGGTGAAGCCCAACACCATCGCCAAGTCCCTCGCCATCGGCAACCCCGCCGACGCCTACTACGCCTACCGCGCCGCCAAGGACTCCGGCGGCCACGGCGAGCACGCCACCGAGGAGGAGATCGTGGAGTGCATGCAGCTCCTCGCGCGCTCCGAGGGCATCTTCGCGGAGACCGCGGGTGGCGTGACCGTCGCGGCAACCCGGCGCCTCATCGAGGCCGGCCGCATCCCGCGCAACGAGCCCATCGTGATCTGCATCACCGGCAGCGGGCTCAAGACCCCGGACGTGCTGCACGACCGGCTGTCCGCCAGCGTGACCATACGGCCGCAGCTCTCGGTCTTCGACCAGGCGCTGGCCGATCTCAAGTCGAAGGGAGACATCGCATGAGCGTGCTCGTTCGCATTCCCACCCCGCTCCGCAGCCTGACCAAGGGAGCCGCCGAGGTCCAGGGGAGCGGGGACACCGTCGGCGACATCATTCAGGACCTGGAGCGCCAGTTCCCCGGCCTCCGCGACCGCCTCGTGGACGAGGGCGGCGATCTCCGGCGGTTCATCAACATCTATGTCAACGAGGAGGACATCCGGTTCCTCGAGGGCGCCAAGACCACGCTCAAGGCAGGCGACTCCGTCTCGATCGTGCCCGCCATCGCCGGCGGCCGGTAGCGATGCGCTGGCCTCAGGGCCGCATGCGCGTCCGGCTGACATTCCCTCCCGATCTCGTACGCAAGCCCGTCGTCTACCACCTCGTGAAGGACTTCGACCTCGTGGCCAACATTCGCCGGGCCGACGTCCAGCGCGACCACGGCTGGGTGGTGCTGGAGCTGGAGGGCGCCGAGGACCGGCCTGCACCAGGGCGTGGCCTGGCTCAAGCAACAGGGCGTCACGGTGGACCCCATCGAGCGCGACGTGGTGCTGTCGTGAGGGCGGAGGGGCGATGATCGGGATCTCCAAGCGGGTCCAGGGATTCACGGAGTCGGTCATCCGCGAGATGACGCGGGTGAACAACCAGTACAACGGCATCAACCTCGCGCAGGGCATGCCGAACTTTCCGCCCCCGCGCGAGCTGGTGGAGGCCGCGCATCGGGCGCTCGACGGCGACTTCCACCAGTATGCGATCACCTGGGGCACTCCGCGCCTGCGCCAGGCCATCGCCGCGAAGTACCGGCGCTTCTACGGGATGGAGGTGGAGCCCGACCGCCACGTCACCGTCTGCTGCGGCTCGACCGAGACCATGCTCGCCACCCTCCTCGCCGTGCTCAACCCCGGCGACGAGGTCATCATCTTCGAGCCCTTCTACGAGAACTACGGCCCCGGCTGCATCATCGCCGGCGCGGTGCCGATCTGGGTGCCGCTCGAGCCGCCGGACTTCAGCTTCGATCCCGACCGCCTGGCCCGGGCGGTGACGCCCCGCACGCGCGCCATCGTCTTCAACAGCCCGAACAATCCCTCCGGCAAGGTGTTCTCGCGGGCGGAGCTCCAGCAGATCGCCGACCTCTGCCTCGAGCACGACCTCCTGGCGATCACCGACGAGATCTACGAGCACATCATCTATGACGGGAGTGGCCACACGCCGATCGCAACCCTCCCGGGCATGGCCGACCGGACGGTGACGATCTCCGGCATCTCCAAGTCCTACTCGGTGACCGGCTGGCGAATCGGCTACGCCATCGCCAATCCCGAGCTGTCGGTGGGGATTCGCCGGGCCCACGATTTCATCACGGTGGGCGCGCCGCACCCGCTGCAGGAGGCCGCGGTCACCGCGCTCCAGTTCCCCGACGCCTACTACACGCGGCTCCGCGAGTCGTACCAGGCGCGAAGAGACCTCCTCTTCTCCCAGGTCGAGGCGGCGGGCTTCGTGGCCTGGAAGCCGCAGGGGGCGTACTACATCCTCACCGACGTCGCCCACTTCATGAAGCAGTACGACTGCGCGGACGACACCGCCTTCGCCATGCACCTCATCAAGGAGGTGGGCGTGGCCACGGTGCCCGGCTCGTCCTTCTATGCGCACGGGGATCTCGGGCGCACCAAGATCCGGTTCTGCTTCCCGAAGACCGACGACATGCTCATCGAGGCGGGCCGCCGGCTCCAGAAGCTGGCGCGGTGACGCTGCGGGAGTCGGCCCGCGCGGTGTTCGACGCCGCGCTGCGGGCCGGGGATGTCCGGCCGCTCGTCCAGCGCGCCCTCGCGGGACTGACCCTTCCTCCCAGCGGGCGCGTCCTGCCACCCCACGGCCGAGTGCTGCCGCCCCACGGCCGAGTGCTGGTGGTCGGCGCCGGGAAAGCCTCGGGTGCGATGGCGGCGGCGGCCGAGGAGGCGCTGGGCGACCGCATCGCGGACGGTGTCGTCGCCGTCAAGGACGGCTATCTCGCCCCCACCCGCCGCGTCCGCCTGCTCGAGTCCGGCCACCCCGTGCCCGATGCGCGAGGGGCGGCGGCCGCCCGCGCCATCCACGACCTCGCCCGTACCGCGCGTCCCGACGACCTCTTGCTGGTGCTGATCTCGGGCGGCGGCTCCGCGCTCACCCCGGCCCCCGCGCCACCGATCACGCTGGAAGAAAAGCAGGCCCTCACCCGGCTCCTCCTCCGCGCGGGCGCCACCATCAATCAGCTCAACGCGGTGCGGAAGCACTGCTCGATCTTGAAGGGCGGCCAGCTCGCCCGGGCCGCCGACGGGGCGAGGGTGCATGCCCTGCTCCTTTCCGACGTCATCGGTGACCCTCTGGACGTCATCGCCTCGGGTCCGACCGCGCCCGACGAATCCACCTATGCCGAGGCGCTCGACATCCTTGAGCGCTTCGGCATCGCCGAGCAGGTGGCCCCAAGCATTCGCCGGCGGCTGGAGGAGGGGCGCCGCGGCGCCATCCCCGAGACACCCAAGCTCGGTGACCCGCTCTTCGCGCGCGTGACCAACACCGTGATCGGCAACAACCAGCTGGTCGTCACCGCCGCCGTCGAGCGGGCACGGGCGCTCGGCTTCGCCCCGCATCTCCTGACGCGGACGCTCGAGGGCGAAGCGCGAGAGGTCGGGGCTCGATTTGTCCGCATGGCGCGGGACATTCGCGCGGGAAGCGGACCGGTACGTCCGCCCTGCTGCCTGATTGCCGGGGGCGAGACGACCGTGACGGTGACGGGGCAGGGCAGCGGGGGCCGCTGTCAGGAACTGGCGGTGGCCGCCGCCATCCAGATGGCCGGACTCCCTGATGTGGTGGTGCTGGCGGCGGGGACGGACGGCAGCGATGGGCCGACGACGGCAGCGGGCGCGCTCGCCGACGGAGAGAGCGCCGCGCGCGCCGGCGCGCTCGGCGTGGATCTTGCCGCGCGACTGGCCGACAACGATGCCAATCCCGCGCTCGCTGCGCTCGGCGATCTCATCGTCACGGGTCCCAGCAACACCAATCTCCTCGATCTCTACCTCGTCCTCGTCGGCTAGCTCGTCAGGCATTTGTCACCTGCTCGTCGCGCAGGCGAAATGCTCTTAGTGCGCGAGATTGCGTTGGTGGGGAATTTCGACCCACAAGGTTATCCACCAACGATCCACAACTTCAGTGGATAGAAGCGCGCCCGGGACTGCCCAAAGCGCTGTGCTATCCTAGCCCGCGTATGTCGCGGACAAATCTTCTCGATCTCCTTCCCGACGAGCTCGAGGCCCTAGCGGAATCTCTCGGCGCGCCGCGCTATCGCGGGCGGCAGCTCGCGAACTGGCTCTATGCCAAGGGCGTGAGCGATCTCGCGCTGATGTCGGACCTGCCACGCGAGCTTCGGGAGACCTTGGCCGAGCGGAACACCATCGCGGTGCCCGCACTCGAGCGGGCCACGCCGTCGCGGGACGGCAGCGAGAAGCTCGTGCTCCGGCTGGCCGATGGCGCGCGCGTCCAGTCGGTACTCATGCCCGACGAAGACCGGCTCACCCTGTGCCTTTCGACTCAAGTGGGCTGCGGCTTCGGCTGCACCTTCTGCTTCACCGGCACGATGGGGCTCGGCCGGGACCTCGGCGCCGGCGAGATCGTGGGGCAGGTGCTGGCGGCGCGGGCCCGCCTGGCGCCCGGCGCGCGCATCACGCACATCGTCTACATGGGCATGGGGGAGCCCCTCGCCAACTACGCCGCGACGGCGCGGTCGCTTCGCCTCCTGACCGACCCGCGGGCCTTGGGCTTCTCGCCCCGGCGCATCACCGTCTCCACCGTGGGCCTGGTCGCCGGCATCGAGCGGCTGGCCCGGGACGACTTCCGCGTGAATCTCGCCATCTCGCTCCACGCCACCACCAACGAGGTGCGCGACCGGCTCATGCCGGTCAACAAGGGCGTGAAGCTCGAAGCGCTGCTGGCCGCCTGCAAGCGCTTCCCGCTGCCGACGCGTCAGCGCATGACGTTCGAGTACGTGCTGCTGGACGGCGTCAACGACTCGCCGGACGACGCCCGGCGGCTGGTGAAGCTTCTCAAGGGCATGCGGGCCAAGGTGAACCTGATCCCGTTCAACGAATGGGACGGGGCGGGCTACACGCGGCCGCCGCTCGCGCGCATCCTGGGCTTCCAGGCCATCGTGCTGGAGCACGGGATCACCGCGACGGTGCGCTGGAGCAAGGGCGAGGACATCGGAGCGGCCTGCGGCCAGCTCAACGAGCGCCTGGCGTGCTGAGCCCGCGGCCGGCCGTCGCGTTCCCGACGCTGGGCTGCCGACTGAATCAGGTCGAGTCGCAGGAGATGGCGGCGCTCGTGGAGGCGCGGGGATTCCGCGTCGCGGCCCCGGGCGAGCCCGCCGGCGCCTTCGTCGTCAACACTTGCACGGTGACGGGGCGCGCCGATTTCTCGGATCGCCAGCTGATCAGACGTATCAGGCGGGAGAACCCGGAGGCGCTGCTGGTGGTGACAGGATGCTGGGCGCAGACCGATCCCGAGACGGTGGCGGCGCTCGGCGGCGTGGACCTGGTCCTGGGCAATCAGGAGAAGTACCGTCTGCCCGAGCTGATCGCTGAGCGCCTGGCCGCCGCGCCCGGGCCGGCCCCGCCGCCCGTGCACGTGGCGCCCATCGCCGAGGCCCGGACCGTGCCCTTCGCCCCGTTCGCGCGCGTGACCGGCCGCTCGCGCGCCTTCGTCAAGGTGCAGGACGGCTGCCAGCACCGCTGCGCCTTCTGTATCGTGCCGGCGGCGCGGGGCGGCAGCCGCAGCCAGGATCCCAAGGTGGTCCTCGACCAGGTACGGCTCCTCGTCGAGGCGGGACATGGCGAGATCACGCTCACCGGCGTGGACCTCGGGCATTACGGCTGGGACCTGGTGCCCCGGACCAGCCTCGCGGCGCTGCTGGCGCTCCTTGCGGACGTGCCGGGGCTCCGCTGGCTCCGCCTCTCGTCGGTGCTGCCGGCGTACTTCAGCCCGGCCCTCGTCGAGGCCGTGACGGGTCTGCCCATGGTCGCCCCCCATCTGCACATCCCCCTCCAAAGCGGGAGCGATCGCGTGCTGCGCCGCATGCGGCGCCCCTACAACGTCCGCATGTATCGGGCGCTCGCCGAGCGGCTGGCCGCGGCCATCCCGGAGCTCGGGCTGGGGGCCGACGTGATCGTGGGCCATCCGGGCGAGGAAGAGGCGGACTTCGACGCGACCATGGATCTGGTCCGCGCGCTACCGTTCTCGTACCTCCACGTCTTCGCCTACTCGGACCGCAAGGGCACGGAGGCGGCGCGGCTTGGCGGGCGCGTGCCCTCGGCCGTGATCCGCCGCCGCGGGGCCGCCCTCCGCGCGCTCGCCGCCGAGAAGCACCTGACCTTCCGGCGCCGGCTGCTGGGCCACACGCGCGACGTGCTGGTGCTGGACGCGCCCGATCGGGCGACCGGCCATCGCCTGGGTCTCACCGCCAGCTACGTGGAGGTGCGCTTCCCCGGCCCCGCGGAGCTCGGCCGCCGCTTCGTGCCCGTCACCATCACCGACTGCGCGCGGGACGCGACGTGGGGCGTTTTGGAGGCCGTTTCCGCATGACGACGCGTGCGGCCGCCCCCGATCTCCTCGCCCTCGGCGTCATCGGGGGCAGCGGTCTCTACGATATGGACGGCCTCACCGACGTGCGCTGGGTGAAGGTGCGCACGCCGTTCGGCGATCCGTCGGACGCCTACTGCGTGGGCCGGCTCGGGGACCGCCGCATCATCTTCCTCCCGCGGCACGGGCGGGGGCATCGGCTCACGCCCACCGATCTGAACTACCGTGCCAACATCTGGGGGCTCAAGAAGCTCGGGGCGACGGCGGTGATCTCGGTGAGCGCGGTCGGGAGCATGAAGGAGGAGATTCGCCCGCTCGACATCGTGATCCCGGACCAGTTCTACGATCACACCAAGCGGCGCATCTCCACGTTCTTCGGGGAAGGATTGGTCGCGCACGTGGGCATGGCGCATCCGGTGTGCGGTGAGCTGGGCGACGTGCTGGAGACCGCGGCACGCGAGACCGGCGTACGCGTGCACCGCGGCGGCACCTACATCTGCATCGAGGGGCCGCAGTTCTCCACCAAGGGTGAATCCGAGGTCTACCGGCGCTGGGGCATGTCCGTGATCGGCATGACCAACATGCCCGAGGCCAAGCTCGCCCGCGAGGCGGAGCTCTGCTACGCGACGGTGGCACTGGCCACGGACTACGACGTGTGGCATCCGGAGCACGATGCGGTGACGGTGGAGGCGGTGATCGCCAACCTGATCAAGAACGTGGCGACCGCGCGCGACCTGCTGCGCCGCGCCCTGCCGAGGGTGATGCCGCGCGCGGGCTGCAAGAGCGGCTGCCCGGAGGCGCTCGCCAAGGCGCTCATCACGGATCCCGCGCACATCCCGCCGCGCGCGCGGCAGCGGCTCGCCCTTCTGATCGACCGGCATCTGCCCCGGGGCCGCCGGCCCGCGAGAAGGGGAGGCAAGGCCCGTGGCTGAGCGCGGGCCGGCGCTCGACGTGGTGGCGATCGGCAATGCGCTGGTCGACGTGCTGAGCCACACCACCGACGAGTTCGTCAGCAGTCGGGGCATGGTCAAGGGCTCCATGCAGCTCGTGGACGAGACGACCGCCCGCGCGCTCTACCAGGCGATGGGGCCCGGCGTGGAGATCTCCGGTGGCTCGGCCGCCAACACCGTGGTGGGCGTCGCCTCGTTCGGCGGGTGCGCCCACTACGTGGGGAAGGTGCGCGACGATCAGCTCGGCGAGGTGTTCGCCCATGACCTGCGCTCGACGGGGGTGGGATACACGACCCGCGCCGCCACGAGTGGCCCTTCCACCGGGCGCTGCCTCATCCTGATCACGCCCGACGCCCAGCGCACCATGCACACGTACCTCGGCGCCTCGGCGCGGCTCGGACCTGAGGACGTGGACGCCGAGCTGATCGCGCGTGGCAACATCCTCTACCTCGAGGGATATCTCTTCGACCCGCCGGAGGCCCAGGAGGCGTTCCGCGTGGCCGCGGGCATCGCCCACGCGGCGAAACGAAGGGTCTCGCTGACGCTCTCCGACCCCTTCTGCGTGGATCGGCATCGCGCGGCGTTCCTGGACCTGGTGGAGCACCACGTGGACGTGCTGTTCGCCAACGAGGCCGAGATCTGCGCGCTCTACCAGACCGACTTCGACGCGGCGCTCGAGGCGGTGCGCGGACACTGCGAGATCGCCGCGCTCACCCGGAGCGCGCGCGGCTCGGTGGTGGTGGCGCACGGCAAGGCGCACCCGATCGATGCCCGGCCGGTGAATGCGGTGGTGGACACGACGGGCGCGGGTGATCTCTACGCCTCCGGCTTCCTCTTCGGGCTGAGCCGGGGCCTCGACCTTCCCGCCTGCGGCCGCCTCGGCTCAATCGCGGCCGCGGAGGTCATCTCGCACGTGGGGGCGCGGCCCCAGCAATCGCTGGCGGCGCTGTCGACCGAGCGATGACCCATCCGGCGATGACCGATCCGGCTCTGGACGCAAAGTATCGGCGGCTCGTCGGCATCCTGCGCGAGATGGACCGCGTCGTCGTCGCGTTCTCCGGCGGGGTGGATTCCACTGTCCTCGGGCGCGCCGCCAAGGACGCCCTCGGCGACCGCGCGGTGCTCGCCACCGCCGACTCCGAGACCTACCCCGAGTCCGAGCTGGCGGAGGCGCGGCGGCTCGCCGCGGCCATCGGCCTCCCGCACGTGGTGATCCAGACCCACGAGCTCGAGCGGCCCGAGTATGCGCGCAACGCGCCCAACCGCTGCTTCTTCTGCAAGGACGAGCTGTTCACGCGGCTCGAGGCGGTCGCCCGCGAGCACGGGGGCATGCCGATCGTCTACGGGGCCATCATGGACGACCTCGGCGATCATCGTCCCGGCATGGAGGCGGCGAAGGCCAAGGGTGTGCGCGCACCACTGATCGAGGCGGAGCTCTGGAAGCGCGAGGTGCGAGAGATCGGCCGTGCGCTCGGGCTGCCCAACTGGGACAAGCCCTCGTTCGCGTGCCTCTCCTCACGCTTCCAGTACGGTGACACCATCACCCCCGAAAAGCTGCGCCAGGTCGACCGCGCCGAGGCCTTCCTCCGCGAGCTGGGCTTCCGACAGTTCCGCGTCCGTCACCACGACCGGCTCGCGCGCATTGAGCTGCCGCCGGAGGACATGGCGCGAGTCTGGGAGGACGGGCGCCACACCGCCATCGTCCGCCGCTTCCGCGAGCTGGGCTACGGCTTCGTGACCCTCGACCTCCAGGGCTTCCGCAGCGGCAGCGCCAACGAGGCGCTCCAGTGGATCGCGAAAAGGTAAGGGCCATCCTCGAGGACGTGGCGCGCGGCGCCCTCACGCCGGAGCGGGCGCTGGCGCGGCTGCGCGACCTGCCCACGGAAGACCTCGGCTTCGCCCGGGTCGATCTCCACCGCGCCCTCCGCCACGGCATGCCCGAGGCGGTGTTCTGCCCCGGCAAGACGCCGGAACAGGTCGTGGCGATCGTCCGCCGGCTCGCCGAGTCGCACGACAACATCCTCGCCACCCGCGCCGACGGCGACGTGCAGCGGGCGATCGCGGCGAGCGGGCTGCCCCATCGCCTGCATCCCGACGCCCGCATCGCGGTGGTGAAACCCCTCGACACCGAGGGGGTCGGCCTCGTGCTGGTGCTGAGCGCGGGCACCGCGGATCTCCCGGTGGCCGAGGAAGCCGCCATCTGCGCCGAGACCATGGGCAACCGCGTGGAGCGTGTGTACGACTGCGGCGTGGCGGGGCTGCACCGCCTGGTACCCCATCTCGACCGGCTCAACGAGGCCAACGCCATCGTGGTAGTGGCTGGCATGGACGGCGCGCTGCCGAGCGTGGTCGGCGGGCTCGTGGATCGCCCGCTGATCGCGGTGCCCACCAGCGTGGGCTACGGGGCCTCGTTCGGCGGCATCGCCGCGCTGCTCACCATGCTGAACGCGTGCGCTCCCGGCATCTCGGTGGTGAACATCGACAACGGCTACGGCGCCGCCGCGCAGGCGAGCCAGATCAACCACCTCGTCGCGAAGCTCCGCTGAGGGCCGCCGTGCGCCTCGCCTACTTCGACTGCCCCAGCGGCGCCGCCGGCGACATGATCCTGGGCGCGCTCGTGGACGCCGGGCTTCCCTTCGACGAGCTTCGTGCCGGGCTCGCGGGTCTGGCGCTTGCGGGATACGCGCTCGAACAGCGTCAAGTCACCAAGCGCGGCTTCCGCGCCACCAAGGTCGAGGTGCACGTGCACGAGCACGCGCCGCACGGCCCCGCGCATCACCATCCCCATCGCACGCTGCCGGTGATCCGCGAGCTGATCGAGGCCAGCGCGCTCCCCCACCCGGTGAAGACGAGCGCAGTGCGCGTCTTCACCCGCCTCGCCGAGGCGGAGGGGCGCGCGCACGGGGAGCCGCCGGAGGCCGTGCACTTCCACGACGTGGGCGCGGTGGACGCGATCGTGGACATCACCGGCGCCTGCCTGGGCCTGCACCTCCTCGGCGTGGGTGCCGTGCACTGCTCGGCGCTGCCGGTGGGCGGCGGCATGGTGGACGGGCCGCACGGACGCATCCCGGTGCCGGGGCCCGGGACGGCGGAGCTCCTCCGCGGCTTCCCCGTGGTGGACACCGGCGTGAAGCGCGAGCTGGTCACGCCCACCGGCGCGGCCATCCTCACCACGCTGGCGAAGGGAGCCGGCGTCATGCCCGCGATGACGGTGTCCGCGGTGGGCTACGGGGCGGGGACGATGGAGCTAGAGACGCCGAACCTGCTTCGCGTGTTCCTCGGCGATTCCGCGACTGCCGGCCAGACCGAGACGATCATGCAGGTCGAGACCACGGTGGACGACATGTCCCCGCAGCTCTACGAGGCGTTGATGGAGCGGCTCTTCGCTGCGGGCGCGCTCGACGTCTACCTCACCCAGGTCATCATGAAGCGGAGCCGGCCGGGCATCGTGCTGGTGGCGCTCTGCCCGCCTGCGCTCGCCCCGGACCTCGCCCGCATCCTCTTCGAGGAGTCGACGACCATCGGCGTCCGCTGGACGGCCTACGAGCGGGCGCGCCTGCCGCGCGAGATGATCACGCTCACCACCTCGCTGGGCCCCATCACCTTCAAGGTGTCCCGGCTCGATGATCGACCGATCACGGTGACCCCCGAGTTCGAGGAAGTCCGCCGCATCGCGCGAGACAAGGGCCTGCCGGTGCGCGAGGCGCTCGAGCGCGCGCGCGAGGAAGGCCGCCGGCTGCTCGGCTGACCGCTCCGGGACAATCTGCAAGCGGCTGCGGCCCTTGACATCCCGGGGGGCGGGGCATAAGGTTTGAGGCGCTTTTGCCAGCCCCGGACCCCTCATCTCCCCCAGGAGGTAGCGTGGTGAAACAGAAAGTCACCGTCACCATCAACGGGACCAG
>DASTYT010000107.1 GCA_035764725.1 Candidatus Methylomirabilota bacterium
CGGCCCGCAGCGCCGACCGCGATCGCGCGCTCGAGATGTTCGCGCGGGCCTACTATCCCGGCCGCAGCGGCCAGATCGCACTGGTGCCGAAGAAGGGCGGGTTCATCACGCGCCGCGGCACCGCGTTCATGCACGGCAGCCCGTGGGGCTATGACGTGCACATCCCGTTCCTCCTCTGGGGTCCCGGCCACGTCCGCAAGGGCGTGTTCAGCGCGCCGGTCGCGCAGCAGGACATGGCTCCGACGCTGGCTCGAATGCTCGGCGTCGTTCTCCCGGGCGCGACCGGGCGGCCCCAAGGTCAGGCTCTGGTCACCGGCGCGCGCCCTCCGCGAGTGATGCTGCTGATCGTGCTCGACGGCATGCGCGCGGACTACCTCGATCGGCGTGCGGCTGATCTGCCCGAGCTCACTCGCCTGAGACGCGAGGGCGCCTCCTTCGTTCAGGCGCGCGTGACGCACGCGCCCTCGATCACGACCGCGGGTCACGCGACGATCGCCACGGGGACCGACCCGCGCCGCCATGGCATCGTCACCAATACGATCTTCGACCGCACGTCCGGCAAGGAGGTCGAGCTCTTCCGGGGTCTGTCGCCGCGCAACCTGATGGCGTTGGCACTCGCCGACGTGTGGAACGTCGAGACGGACGGCCAGGCGATCATCGCCACCCAGGTCAGCATCGGCCGCGCGGGCAGTCTCGCCGGTCACGGCGCCTGTCTGCTCGGCGCGAGATCGACGCTCTATGCGGCCTACGACGCGGCGTCGGGTCATTGGCAGACCGACCCAGCTTGTTTCCGTCTGCCCGAGAGCCATGCCTCTCTCGACAGCCGGTCGGTGTGGGAGCGGGACGGTGGCACCTGGATGGGTCACGCGAGCGCCGATGCCGACGCGGTCCGGCGGACGGCGCCCTTCGCGACGTTCGAGGGCGACGCCGTGGTCGCGCTGCTGGAGCACGAGCCCATCGGCCAAGACGAGGTCACCGACCTCGTGTTCGTGAACCTGAAGGTCCCGGACTTCATCGGGCACGCGTACGGCCCAGACTCCGCGGAGCTGCGGGCCGGGCTGGCCGAGACCGACCGACAGATCGCCCGGGTCCTAGCCGTGCTCGATCGGAAGGCCGGGCGGGATTACGTGGTGGCGATCACCGCCGATCACGGCATGCCGTCCGAGCCGCCCGCCGACGGGCGCCACTACGCCGAGGACGTCGTCAAGCGCCTCCACGACCGCTTCGACCCGGAGGGCCGGCTGGTCACGCACTACGGCGCCGAGAACAGCCAGTTCTTCGTGGACCGACGCCGACTGGCGGAGCGCGGCCTGACCCTCGAGCAGCTCCGGGACGCCGTCCAGGCGCTGCCCTTCGTCTTCGCCGCGTTCACCGAGGATGAGGTGCGCGCGGCGGCTTCCCGGCTGGAATAGTCAGCGTCCGCGGTCCGTGAAGCGACCGAGCACGATGTCCTTAGAACACCGGCAGCAAGCCCTGCGTCGTCCAGGTGTGTCGCTGGTGAAGTAGGCTGATTCGGCAGCGTTCACGGCGCCTTGCAGTGTCCAGATAGAGAATGCCAAGACCTCAGTGGCGCCTGAACGGAGCCGCCTTTTCCGGCCGGCCCCAGGCGTCGTAGAGAGCGACGAGGCGGGCAGCGGTCGTCTTGGCTTCGCGCTGACCCACGAGGCCCGGCGTACGTTTCAAGACGTCATGGGCATGAAGCAACAGCGGCTCCGCCTCCGCGTTGCGCCCGCGTGCGAAGAGCGCCCCTCCCAGCAGGCTCTCGGCGAGGGCAATGCGCGAATCAGCCTCCGGCAGGGTTCGCCGGCGGGCCTCCAGTACGGGCCGAATCAGGGATTCGGCCCGCTCCGGCTGGCCCCCTTCCAGATGGACGCGCGCCAGGTTGAGGGTGAAATGGGCGACATACGGGTGATCGTTGCCGAGCGCGGCTCGGATGATCCGGATCGACTCCTCCATGACGGAAGCCGCCTCCTCGAACCTCTTCTGCTCTCGCAGGGGCCAAGCGAGGCTGTTGAGCTGCATTCCCACGGTATCGTGTCTGTCGCCGACCGTCTTGCGGCTCATGGCCACCGCCTCCCGAAACAACGACTCGGCTTCCGCGTATTCGCCTTTCTCGGCGATCACGAGTCCCAGGTTGCTGAGGGCTGCGGCCACGTTGGGATGCGCGTCTCCAAGCGCCTTGCGATTGATGGCGAGGGATTCCCGGAAGAACGTCTCCGCGGCCGCCATGTCGCCCCTATCCCGCGCGAGCAGGCCCAGGTCGCCCAGGTTCGTGGCGACTTCGCGGTGCTCCGGCCCCAAGACCTTCCTTCGAATCTCCAGGGCCTCCAGGAGGCGCGGCTCGGCACGATCGAGGAGCCCCTGGTGCACGTAGATACGGCCGAGCTCCGCCAGGCTTATGGCCGTGTCCTTGTGGTACGTGCCGAGCCGCCGGCGTCGGATGGCGAGCGACTCCTCAAGCAGGGGCGCGGCGGCGGCGGGGTCGCCTTGCGTGTCCAACAGCAAGCCCAGCTCGTTCAGGCCCTCCGCTACCTGTTCGTGCGCCGGCCCATGCGCCCGCCGTGCGACAGAAAGCGCCTCCTCCAGCAGCGGGCGAGCCGTATCGTAGGCGCCCATCCTGTAATAGGTGCGACCGATCACCATCAGCATCTCGGCGCGCAGCTCGGGCTCGTCGGCCAGCTCCTTTTCGGCGCGCCGGGCGCCGGCGTCGAGGACCTCCCGCACCGTCGGTTCTGTCGGAGGGCGGGTGGCAAAAGGGTCCGCACCGGTCAACAGGTCGGTGAGTAGCGCGCTCACCTTGGCCGCCTTGTCCGCGGCTCGCCGCGCCCGGTCGCGCTCCGCCCTCAGCCGCATGGTGTAGAAGCCGACAAGGGCGGCGAACAGCAGGATCATCGCCGCGGTCATCGCCAGCCCGGCACGGTTCCGTCGAACGAACTTCGCCGTGCGATAGGCCACCGTATCCGGCCGTGCGCCGATCGGCTCGTGGCGCAGGTAGCGCCGGATGTCCTCGGCCAGGGCGGTCACGGAGGCATAGCGCTCCTGCGGACGCTTCTTGAGCGCCTTGGCCACGATCGTGTCGAGATCCCCGCGGAGCCGCCGCCGCAGCCGGGCCGGGGTGCTCCGCCGCAGCGCCGCCGCTTCCCCTGAGTCTTCGCTCGCCGCCTCGCTCGCCAGAGGCGGCTCCTCCTG
>DASTYT010000108.1 GCA_035764725.1 Candidatus Methylomirabilota bacterium
CGCGGCCCCCGGCCCGGGGAACTTCACCGGGGCTATTCTTTCGCGCCTACCTCGCGGAACAGCTCGACCAATGCGTCGTGACCGCGGCTTCTCGCGGCGCGGAGGGCGGTCGCGCCGGAGCTGGACTTGAGATTGACGTCCGCGCCCCAGGCGAGGAGCGTGGTGGCTACTTCGCCGTATCCCCCGAAGGCGGCGAGCATGAGCGGTGTCACGCCGACCTCGCTGGTGGCGTTGGGATTGGCGCCGCGTTTGACCAGGATCTCCACCACCGGCCCGTGGCCGTTCTTCGCCGCCTCGTGCAGCGGGGTGCGCCCGTCGTTGGCGTGCGTGTTGACCTCGGCCTTGCTCGCGATGAGCAGGTTGACGATCTCGACATAGCCCTGCAGCGACGCGCCGGTGAGGGCGGTGGCCCCGCTTTCCGCTTTCGCGTTGGGGTTCGCGCCCTTCTCGAGCAGCAGGCGCACGACCTCCGTGTGGCCGCTCCATGCCGCGTCGATCAGCGCGGTGCGGCCGCGCTCGGGATCCCCGCGCGCGGCGTTGACGTCGGCCCCGGCGTCCACCAGGGTGCGCGCGACCTCCAGGTGGCCGTGCTGGGCGGCGGCCATCAGGGGCGTGGTGCCGTCGCTGACCGGGCGGCCCGGCTTGGCGCCCTTGGCGAGGAGCGCCTTCACGCTCGGGGCGTCGCCCTTGGCCGACGCGGCGAGCAGGGCCTTCGCACCCGGCCCGCAGCCTCCGAGCGCGAGCGCACCGAGGAGGAGGACACCGGCGAGCCGACGGGACGCCATGGGAAGGCTCAGCTTCCGCGCAGCACGCCGCCGCACGCCACAGGGTAGGTGAGGACGAGGCGGCCCAGCGCGTACGATCGCCGGGGATCGAAACAGCCGGCGGAAAATCTGAGCGGATCGGCGGTGCCGCGCAGATCGCCGTCCGCGTGCGACCGGCACACGCGCGTGCAGAGCTCGAAGTGCACGTGGGGCACGCCCGCCGCCATGCCCGTCGTGCCGATGCGCCCGATCGGCTCACCCCGCGCGACCTCCTGATCCACTCGGACGAGGATGTCCTGCAGGTGGCAGTACACCGTGTACCGCCTGAACTCCCCGTGGGACAGGATGACGCCGCGCCCGCAGCCCGACGGCCAGTCGATGAGCTCCCTCACCACGCCGTCGGCGGCCGCGATCACCGGCGAGCCCAGCGGCCCGCCGAAGTCCACCCCGGCATGCGGCAGTAGGCGAAAGAGATGGTTGGCGCCCTGGTGCGAGGCGTACTCGGACAGCATCGGCACTTCGGTCACCGGCACGGCGGGGCGGGCCAGCCTCGAGTAGACGAGAAGGGCCAGGCCCAGCACGGCGAGGCAGACGAGGGCGAGCCGGAGCACGCGCTACTGGGGCCGGATCAGCCCGAGGCGCGGCCGCCCGCCCAGCGCCTTCACGAGACCGACCAGCGTCGCATCCGACGTGTTCGGGTGCACCACGCAACCCGCGGCGACGATGAGACCGCGTCCGCCGGTCTGAGCGATGGCCTCGCGGGCCTCCGCGTCCGCGCGCTCGGGCGGCCCGTCCTTTAACGTTGTCCATTGGTTGAGGCCCCCGCACACCGCGCCGGGCACGGCGGCCTGCCCCTCGGCGAGCGACGGGCCGGCGCGGCGATCGTCCCAGTTCCACACGTCCGCGGGCAGGACGGCGAGGCGATCGAACATGAGCCGCTCGCCGTGGCAATGGAGGATGGTGAGCTTCGAGCGCGATCGCACGGTCTCCAGGACGCGCCGGTCGTAGGGCTCGCCGAAGCGGAGGTACTCCTCCTCGCTGTGGAGCGCCGCGCTCGCCGCCTGCACCGAGTAGAAGATGCCCTCGCAGCCCTCGCGGAAGCAGGCATCCATGAAGGTGAGGATGGTCTCGGTGATGGCCTCGAGCGCGCCCGTCACCGCCTGGGGGTTTTCCTTGAGGTCGTAGCCGAGCCGGTCGCCGGAGAGCTTGCGCGCGAGCGAAAGCGGGCTGAACACCGTGGGCACGGTGGAGCAGTCGGCGCGCTTGTCCACCACGCAGCGGAGGATCGTCTCGAGATGCACGGCCCATCCCGTGGACTCCATGGCGAGGGGCCGGATGCGCTTCCAGTCCTCGGGCGCGCGCACGGCGTGGGTGGCGCACGGGCGATGTCCGTCGGGCCGCACCTCGTCGGATTCGACGCAGCCCCAGTCCTCCACCGCGTAGCCGCCGCTGGGGGTGACCTTGAGGAAATCCGAATCGTAGCGCTCGTGGAACCGCAGGGTGGACTGGGTGAGGGCGGCGGCATTCCGGTCCACGTCTGGGAAGTGACGCCAGAACGCGTACGGTGTGCGGTCCGTCGGCTGGCGCCGTATCGCCGCCTGCACCCGCTCGAGCTTGGTCATGCCGCCTCCATCCAGGCGACCAGCGCGGTCCGCCGATCCGGCGTGGTCGCGCGCAGCCGCACCGCGCCGGGCGGCGCGCCCCCGCCCGCGGCGGCGCCCTCGACGCGGAGCCGCGACGGCATCGGCACCATCCCCGTGAAGCGGCCGCCGAGCCGGCGCACGCACGTCACGGCGCCCCCGGGCGCGTGCCGGAGCGCGGCCGACACGGAGAGCGCCAGGGTGGCGGTGCCGTGCAGGATGATGGCGGGCAGTCCCGCGCGCCGCGCCACCGCCGGATCGGTGTGGATCGGGTTCCAGATCCGCGCGCATTCCGAGTAGACGTGGGCGAGGGTCGCCGCGATGGGAATCTCATCCGTCCACTCAGGGGCGAGATCCCCCTCACCCTGCCCGCTCTCCCACGGGGGAGCGGGGAGACGGCCTTCCGGCTCGCACTCGACGCCGAGGTACACGCTGCCGTAGTCGGTGGTGCTCACCCGCTCGCCGCGGGCATCGCGTGTCTCGTAGCGCGTGAGCACGTACGCCCCAGCGCGACGCGGCGCCACCGCCAGGACGGCCGCCGTGGTGGTGAGACGGTCGCCGTCGCGCGGGGTCCGGTGCAGCGTGAGGTCGTGCGTGGCGTGCACGCCGCGGAGGGCGATCTCGTCGCCGAGCTGATGCGCGCGGCTCTCTACGGCGAGCGGCCACTCGTACGAGACGGGGAAGAGCGGGTGCGGCGCGAGGCCGCCCGGCCGGAGCGTGTCGAGATAGGCGGGATCGGTCTCCCCGAGCCCCGCCGCGTACGCCATCATCCAGCGCGCGTCGATGTCCTGCGTGAGGGGACCCACGGTGGCGCCCACGAGGCCGACGGGAATCTTCATGAGCGGGGGAAGTTCATGCAGTCCACGAAGATGTCCTGGAAGTCGGGATGCGCGGCGAGGGAGACGTGCTCGATGCCGCGCGCGAGCTGCGTGGCCCGCGCGCGCTCGGGCTCGGACATGAGGGCGAGCTGCGCGCCCAGCGCGGCGGCGTTCCCCACGTAGCGGATACGCGATTCGGGCAGGGCGGGGATGAGCCCGATGCGGAGCGCGCTCCGGATGGACAGATAGTTACCGAAGCCGCCCGCGAGCATGAGCTCGCTCACCTCGTCGTGCGCGATCCCGGCCACCCGGAGCAGCATCGCCGCCCCCGAGGCGATGGCGCCCTTGCAGAGCTGCACCTGGCGGATGTCGTCCTGGGTGAGGACGATCTCGGCCCGCGCGCCGCCCTCGCCGGGGCGGGCGAGCACCACCAGCCGCTCCTCGCCCCGCATCTCCACCCTGGCGGCGAGGGGCGCGGGAAGCCGGTCGCGCGCGTCCACCTCGATGAGCCCCGTCCAGTCGAGGACGCCCGCGTCGAGGAGGGCGGCGACCGCGTCGATCACACCGGAGCCGCAGATTCCCTGCGCCTCGGCCTCCCCGATGGCGTGCCACCGGAGGTCGCCGCCCTCGAGCCACACGCGATCGATGGCGCCCAGCGCCCCGCGCATGCCGCAGCGGAGCTGCGCGCCTTCCAGCGCGGGCCCCGCCGGCGCCGAGCAGGCCCAGAGGCGCTCGCGCGAGCCCAGCAGCACCTCGCCGTTCGTCCCGATGTCCACCGCCATGCGCAGCTCGGGCGTTTCGGTGATGCGCGTTGAGAGGGCCACGCCCACTGCGTCGGCGCCGACGAAGCCGGCGACGATGGGCAGCAGGCACACGCGCGCCTCGCCGTTGACCTTGAGGAAGAGCTCGCGCGCCGCGACCTCCAGCGGATGGCGCATCACCGGGGCGTAGGGCGCCAGCCCCACGTGGGTGGGATCGATGCCGAGCAGGATGTGATGCATGCAGGTGTTGCCGACCACCACGACCTTATAGATCCACTTCGCGAGCACGCCCGAATCGGCGCAGAGCTGCCCCACGTGCTGGTTGAGGAGGCCGATGATGCGCATCTGCAGCTTGCGGAGATTGCCGGGATTGAACTGGGCGAAGGCGATGCGCGACATGAGGTCGGCGCCGAACACCGCCTGCGGGTTCAGGCTGGAGACGGACGCGAGCTGCTCGCCGGACTCGAGCTCCATGAGGGTGGACACCACGCTGGTGGTGCCGACGTCCACCGCGATCCCGAAGCGCATCGCGGCGGTGTCGCCGGGGTCGACCGCGAGCACGCGGCGGCCCCACGTCGTCACCGTCACCTCGCCCCCGCGCTCGCGGAGCGCCTGCGGCAGGCCGCGCACGACCTCGGTGGGCACGTCCTCCACGACGCGCCCCGTCGCGCGGAGCAGCTCCTCCAGGTCGGAAGTCTGGTGATGCTCCTCCTTGGGCAGCTCGACCTGCACGACCTCCTTGCGGACGCCCGCGTCGATGGTGACGCGGTCCAGGGCGGCGTGGGCGGGCTGGGCGCCCAGGATCTGGAAGCTCCGCTCGTCCAGCGGGGGGGCGATCGCCACCGTCACGGGCTCGACGACCCGGCACTGGCAGGACAGGCGATACCCGTCACGCACCAGCGCCGCGCCCAGCTGGAGCTCGTCCATCACGGTGGGTGGGGGCGGGATGCCCGCAGCGAACTTTACCCGGCAGGAGGTGCAGCGCCCGCGCCCGCCGCAGGTCGCGGTGATGTCGATGCCGGCTCCCTGGGCGGCGGCGAGAATCGTGGTGCCCGCCGCGACGGTGAGCGTTCGTCCCTCGGGCAGCACGGTCAGGGCGACGGTGGCCATCCGCTCCGAGAATAGCACTCCCACCTCCGTGCGACCCGCGGTCCCGATCGCGCCCAGGTTCATGTTTTGCTTGACTTCCCGTGGGGGGTGCCGGATATTTCGTGCACCTGTTTCGCCAAGCCGGCGGTGGCGCCGGCGTAGCCACTTCCCGGAGGGTTTTTGGCCCGATACATCCTGTATCGCCTCCTGTGGTTGATTCCGACCTTGCTGGCCATGGCGGTGATCACGTTCCTCGTGATGCACGCCACCCCGGGGAGCCCCCTCGACCCGGTCGCCGAAGGCGCCAACCCGCTGTCGCCGGAGGCCCAGAAGAACCTCGCGGCGGCCTACGGGCTCGACAAGCCGCTCTGGCAGCAGTTCGGCATCTTCCTCGGCAAGGCCCTGCAGGGGGACTTCGGTCAGTCCTTCGTCTACAAGACGCGCACGGTGACCGAGATCATGCGCGAGACGTTCCCAATCTCGCTCTTCCTCGGCAGCATGGCCCTGGCGCTCGCCATCGTGGGTGGCATCACCCTGGGCGTGCTCGCCGCCGTGTACCAGAACCGGTCGTGGGACTACGTGTCGGTCAGCGTGGCGACGCTCGGCGTGGCCGTCCCCAACTTCGTTCTCGCCGTATTCTTCATCATCCTGTTCTCGTTCGTGATCCCGCTCTTTCCCACCGGTGGCTGGGGCAGCCCGAACCAGTGGGTGCTCCCCACCATCACGCTCGCGCTGGCACCCATGGGCATCATCGCCCGCTTCACCCGCTCGAGCATGATCGAGGTGATCCGCTCCGACTACGTGCGCACCGCGCGGGCCAAGGGCCTCGCCGAGCGCCCGGTGATCCTGCGCCACGTACTCAAGAACGCCCTGATCCCCGTGGTGACGCTGCTGGGGCCGATGTTCGCCGCGGTGGGCACGGGCTCCTTCTTCGTGGAGTCGATCTTCCGCGTGCCCGGCATGGGACGCTTCTTCGTGCTCTCGATGACCGGGCGTGACTACCCGATGATCATGGCGGTGGTGCTCATCTACGGCGTGTTCCTCGCCCTGATGAACCTGGCCGTCGACCTCCTCTATGGCGCTCTCGACCCCCGCATCCGATACTAGGCTACCCACCCCGGGCGGCGCCGCGCCGGCGGGGGCGCTGCCCGCGGCGGCGGCGATGCGCGGGACGAGCCTCTACCGCGACGCCTGGCGGCGGCTCCTCCGCAACAAGCTCGCGGTGGTGGGGGGCGTCACCGTCGTCCTCCTCTGCCTCATCGCGATCTTCGCCGACTTCCTCGCGCCGTTCTCCTACACCAAACCGAACTTCGGCCGACTCAACGAGTTCCCCTCCCGCGAGTTCCCCCTCGGCACCGACCAGCTCGGGCGGGATCAGCTCTCGCGGATCATCTACGGCGCGCGCGTATCCATGCTGGTGGGGCTGGGCTCCCAGATCATCGTGGTGGCGATCGGCGTCCCCATCGGGCTCATCTCCGGCTACCTGGGCGGCCGGATAGATCTCCTAGTCACCCGCTTCGTGGACGTCATGTACGCCTTCCCGCGCCTCCTCTTCGTCATCCTCGTGATGTCCATGCTGGGCGCCGGCCTCTTGAACATCTTCATCGCCATCGGGCTGACCGGCTGGGTGGGTATCGCCCGCCAGACTCGCGCCCAGGTCCTGTCCATCAAGGAGAAGGAGTTCGTCGAGGGGGCGAGGGCGCTGGGGGCTGGATTTTGGCGCGTGGTGAGCCGGCACGTCCTGCCCAGCGCGCTCACCCCCATCGTGGTCTCCGTCACCTTCGGCATTCCGGAAGCGATCTTCTACGAGGCGGCCCTGTCCTTCATTGGCGTGGGCATCAACCCGCCCACGCCGTCGTGGGGGCAGATGGTCGGCGAGAACCAGCAGTTCCTGCGGTCGTACTGGCACCTCTGCGTGTTCCCGTCCATCGCCATCGCGGTCACCATGTTGTCGTTCACGTTCTTCGGGGACGGGGTCCGCGACGCCCTCGACCCCAAGATGAAGTGACACAAGGCTGACGTCACCCAAGGAGGAGCACCCACATGCGCATTCCCGACGAGCAGCTCAACCTCATGGCCGCGCGCCTCGACGCCATCGGCGTCGGCCGCCGGGACTTCCTGAAGGTGGTTGGCGCCATGGCCGCCTTCGGCGGCCTCGGTTTCGCCACGACGGCGCAGGCGGCCAAGCCCTCGAAGCCGGGGCCGGGCGAGAAGCTGGCAAAGGACCAGACCTTCCGCTGGGGTGGGGGTGGGTGGTTCCAGAATGATCCCTCCAGCCACGACTTCAACAAAGACCTCTACTGCGGGGGGGCGCAGGGACTCTTTGCCGGGCTCATGGTATTCAACGCCGACTTCGTGGCGGTGCCGTGGATGGCGTCGAAGGTCGATAGCAACAAGGATGGTTCAGTGTGGACGTTCGCGATTCGCAAGGACTCGCGGTGGTCGGACAACTCACCGGTCACCGCCCGCGACTTCGAATGGTCGTGGAAGCGTCAGCTCGACCCCGCCAGTGCGGCGCCCTACGCGTCCTTCCTCTACGACATCAAGAACGGCGAGGCCTTCAACAAGAAGCAGCTGACCGACGCCAGCCAGGTGGGCGTGAAGGCCAAGGACGACTGGACCCTCGAGGTGACGCTGGAAGGGCCGCGGGGCTACTTCCCGGTGCTCGCGGCCTACCTCGCCGCGCTGCCCGCACATCGCGGCGCGGTGGAGAAGCACGGCGACAAGTGGACAGAGGCCGGCAACATCGTCACCAACGGTCCGTTCACGCTGGAGGCGTGGGAGCACAACAAGCAGGTCGTGCTGCGCAAGAACCCGTACTACTACGGGGCCAAGGACGTGCACCTGACGCGAGTGGTGATGCCGATCATCCCAGTGGCCTCGGGGGCGCTGCCCTATGAGAACAACGAGCTGGACATGACGGCGCTCCAGGCCGGCGATCTCAATCGCCTGCGCAATGATCCGCGCAGCAGCAAGGACGTGTTCAAGTATCCCTTCCCCGGCACCTGGTACCTGCTGCCCCAGACCACTAAGCCACCCTTCGACAACGTGAAGGTGCGCCGGGCGGTGGGTCATGCCATCGACCGCGAGAACATCGTGAAAGTCAGCCAGGGGCTGGCCATCCCCGCGTGGTCGATGATTCCCCCGGGCTTCCCCGGCGCCCTCGACGACCCGAAAATCAAGGCCATCCAGAAGTACGACAAGAAGCTGGCGATCGAGCAGCTCAAGGGCACACCGTTCGAGGGAGGCAAGAACTGGCCCAAGATCACCCTGTCGATGCGCGACGAGGGCCTGGGTTCGAAGCCCCTCGCGGAGGCGGTGCAGGCGGTGCTCCTGGACAGCCTCAACATGAAGACGGAGCTGGAGGTGCTGGAACCGCGCGTGTTCCGCGAGCGGCTGTGGAAGCAGGATCTCCAGTTCGTGTGGATCCGCTGGTTCATGGACTATCCCGACCCGCACAACGAGTACTTCGACACCTTCTACGGCAAAAAGACCAGCGGCAAGCGACAGGCCTGGGTCAACGACGCCTTCGACAAGGAGCTCGAGGCGGGCCGTGACACGCGCGACCCTGCCAAGCGGCTCGAGCACTACAAGAAGGCCGAGGAGATCATGCAGACCGACGTCGGCTACGTGCCGGTGGCCTGGGTGCTCCGCTACGCCGCGAAGAAGCCGTGGGTGGGCGGAGTCGAGAAGAACAAGCAGGGCGAGTTCGTCGTCGACGGCAACATCTACGTCGACATGTTCCAGCACCTCTACATGCTGGAGCGCGGCTAGCCCACGCTCCGTCGGCGCCCGCCCGGCCGGGGACGTCCGGTCCCCGGCCGGGCCTCCGTCGGGCTCCGTCGATGACCACGCAGATCCAGATCACGGGCGTCAGCAAGCGCTATCACACCGCGAGCGGCCCCGTGCTCGCGGTGGACGGGGTGAGCCTCGCTGTCCGGCCACGCGAGTTCCTCACCCTCCTCGGTCCCTCCGGCTGCGGCAAGTCCACCGTGCTCACCATGCTCGCGGGGCTGGTGACACCAGACGGCGGCGAGATCCGTATCGAAGGCGTGCCCGTCTCGGGCCCGGATCCACGGAACGTCGCCCTCGTGTTCCAGGACCCCGGACTCTTCCCCTGGCGCACCGCCCTCGACAACGTGGGCTTCGGGCTCGAGCTGCGCGGCGTGGATGCCGCCCGCCGCCGCGAGATCGCGCGCGGCCTCCTCGAGCCCCTGGGGCTTCGCGGCTTCGAGGCAAAATATCCCCGCGAGCTGTCGGGCGGCATGCGCCAGCGCGTGGCCATCGCGCGCGCCCTCGCGCTGGACACGCCCATCGTGCTCATGGACGAGCCCTTCGGCGCGCTCGACGAGCAGACGCGGCTTCTCATGGGTGACTGGCTCGTCGACGTCCGGCGCCGCACCCCCAAGACGGTCGTATTCGTGACGCACAGTCTCCACGAGGCCATCGCGCTGTCCGATCGCATCGCGGTCATGACGTCGCGGCCGGGCCGAGTCAAGGAGCTCCTCGAGGTGGGGCTGCCGTTTCCCCGTGACCTCAATGCCCCTGCCGCCGTGGACCTTCGGGCGAAGCTCTGGGAAGCCATTCGCGAGGAGGCCCTACGCGCCATGGACGGGCCGGCGTGAGTTGGGAGACGGCGCGGGTGCTGGGTGCGCGGGTGGCTGTGCTCCTGGGCGCTCTGCTCCTCTGGGAGCTGATCGCCGCGCCGCTCAACCCATTGCTCTACGTGCGGCCCTCGGCGCTGCCCCCGGCGCTCGCCAATGTGCTGCTCGGGCGCGACGTGCCCGCTCTCGGCGAGCACGTGCTGGTGACAGCTCGAGAAATAGTGGTGGCCTTCGTCCTGGCCGTCGCGGTGGGCCTGTGGCTGGGATTCGTCCTCGGCCTCGGACGCCGGCTGGGCCGGGTCTACGAGCCCATGCTCGCGGCGTTCTACGCGATTCCCAGCGTGATCTGGTATCCGTCGCTGATGCTCTTCTTCGGCCTCGGCCCGGCGTCCAAGATCGCGTTCGGCTTCCTGCTCGCCTTCTTCCCCATCTGCCTGTCGGTGCTGTCGGGGATACGGCAGGTGAATCCGCACCTGGTGACGGTGGCCCGCTCCATGGGCGCCGGGTCCTGGACGGTGTTCCGCAAGGTCATGCTCCCGTCGATGCTGGGGACGCTGGTGGGCGGGCTCCGGGCCGCTCTCGCTCTCTCGGTGGTCGGCGTGCTCGTGGGCGAGATGCTGGGCGCGCGCTCCGGCGTCGGCTACCTGCTCAACTACACCTACGGCCTCCTGATGACCCGGGAGTACGCGGCGCTGGTGGTGCTGGTGGCCGCCGGCGTGCTGGCCCTCGACGGGGTGGCCGCGCTGGTCGAGGCGCGAGGACGTCGATGGAGCGAGTGAGGATCGTGGCGGCCCAGGCGGCCACGCTCGCCGCGCTCGTGATCGCGTGGGACCTCGCCCTGCGTTTGGGCTGGGCTGACCCGCTGTTCGTGCCCGCGCCGGCGGCGGTGGCGGTCGCCCTGGGCACGACCGCCGGCGAGGCCTGGGCGCGCCTGGGCGACACTCTCCTCAAGGCCGCCGCCGCGTACGTGATCGCCGTGGGCCTGGGCGTGACCACGGGCCTCGCCGTCGGCGGCGCGCGCTCCCTGTACCGCGTGGCCATGCCGTACATGGTGGCGCTCTACGGCGTGCCGAAGATTCTCGTTCTGCCCTGGATCGCGCTCGTGCTCGGTTTGGGCGCGGGGACCGCGGTGGCCACCGGCGCGCTGTTTGCCGTGTTCCCGGTGCTGCTGATGGTGGCGGCGGGCGTGCGTGACGTGGATCCCACCCTGGTGACGGTGGCGGTGTCCATGGGGGCTACTCGACGGCAGGTGGCGGTCAAGGTGCTGCTGCCCGCGGTGCTGCCCTCGGTGCTGGCGGGGATGCGCGTCGCCGTCGTCTTCGCGCTGCTCGGCGTGCTTCTCACCGAGATGTTTGCGGGGGTGCGCGGCATGGGATATTTGATGCAGCGACAGGCGGTGGCCTTCAAGGCCGCCGAGCTCTTCGCGGCGACCGCCATGGTCTCCGCGGTGTCCATCGCGGTGATGCTGTGTCTGGATCACTTCAACCGGCGGCTCGGGCGATGGCGCTGAGCCGGGGAGGACGGTCGATGACGACGCGGCGGGCGTTCCTCGGGACGATGGCGGGCGGGGTGGCGGCGGGGCTCGGCGGGCCGCGACGAGCCGACGCCCAGGGCACGACGCCCGTGAAGATCGGCGGCGTCGTGCTGGGCGACTTCGGCGTGACCACGCCCACCGTGGTCGCCATCGAGAAGGGCTACTTCGCCCAGCAGGGACTCCAGGCGGAGTTCATTCCCTTCAAGGGCGGTCCGGACCTGCTCAAGGGGGTGCTCGCGGGCAGCGCCGACCTGGGCATCAGCGGCGCCACCGACCCGCTGGTGTTCCGCGAGCGGGGGACCACCATCCGAGCCATCGCCTGCAACCTCGAGAAGAATCACTTCACCCTCATCGTCGGACCGCAGATCAAGCGCCTCGAGGATCTCAAGGGCGGCACCATCGGATGCACCGTCGCGGGGTCGACGACCTGGGTGTTCGGCCGGATGATCGCCAGGAAGATGGGCTGGGATCCGGAGAAGGATGTGCGCATCCTCGGCGCGGGCGCCCTCGACGCGCTCACCGCGGCGCTGCGACGAAACGAGATCCAGGCCTTCGTGTTCGGCGACGCCGGGGCGGTGGTGGAGGCACAGGGCGCCGGGCGCATCCTCATGCGGCTCGACGAGGTCACGCCGAAGTGGATCAGCCTTCTGACCTACGCGACCGACGAGGTCATCAAGGCGAAGCGCGAGACCCTGCAGAAGGCCCTGCGCGCCATCTACCAGGGGCACCGCTTCTGCCGGGACAACGCCGAGGAGAGCATCCGCATCGCCGCCAAGGCCATCGGCTGGTCGGAGCCGGCCACGCGCCGGGCCTATGAGCTGGTGAAGCCGCTCCTGTCCGTGGATGGCCATATCGACGTGGACGCGTTCAAGTACATCCAGGACACGCTCCTCGAGCTGGGGGTGCTCAAGACGCGCCTGCCCCTCACGGACTCCTACACCACGGAGTTCACCCCGGTTAAGCTCTGATGCCGCCGCGCGGCCGGCGGGACCTTCGGCGCTGCGAATGGGCGCGGAAGGATCCCGAGATCGCCTATCACGATCGCGAGTGGGGCGTGCCCCTGCGTGACGACCGGCGGCTCTTCGAGCTCCTGATCCTGGAGGGCGCGCAGGCCGGGCTCTCGTGGGAGACCATCCTGCGCAAGCGCCCGGCCTATCGCCGCGCCTTCCATCGCTTCGACGCCGCGCGCATCGCGAAGTACGGCGCTCGCGACGTCCGGCGGCTCCTCGCCGATGCCGGCATCGTGCGCAACCGGCTGAAGATCAACGCCGCCATCGCGAATGCGAAAGCGTACCTCGCGGTGCGGAAGGAGTTCGGGTCCTTCGCGGCGTACATGTGGGGCTTCGTGGGCGGGCAGCCCAAGCGGAACCGGTGGCGGCGCCTGCGAGATGCGCCCGCGTCCACTCCGGAGTCGATCGCCATGAGCGAGGACCTGCTCGCCCGGGGCTTCCGCTTCGTGGGGCCGACGATCTGCTACGCCTTCATGCAGGCGACCGGCATGGTCAACGACCACGTCGTGTCCTGCTTCCGCTACCGCCAGGTGAACCGAGGACGCTGAACACCCAGAACGGCCGGGGCCTTATCGCCGGCCGTGCGCCTCGTCCGACTGGCTCGGCATGAGGGACACGTGGCTATGGACGGCGAGCCAGCGGCCGTCGCGGCGCTCGAGCACGAACGTGGCGCGCCC
Source organism: Candidatus Methylomirabilota bacterium (assembly GCA_035764725.1). Classification (NCBI taxonomy): domain Bacteria; phylum Methylomirabilota (SeqCode); species Candidatus Methylomirabilota bacterium. The sequence continues at coordinate 12,898 of DASTYT010000108.1, forward strand.
GGGTCGGCGGAAGGCGCGTCCGTCGGGCGCCGTCGCCTCCGAGGACCAGCCGGCCGCGATCCACGCGGCGTCGCCGCTGGCGCCCACGGTGGCGCCCGGCTCCAGAGTGAATCCGCGGATGCGCGGCCAGATCTGACGCCACTGCTCGCGCTCGATGTTGTCGAGCCCCGCCACCGCGGCGGCAAAGGTCCCGAAGGCGACGGCGTCGGGCGCGAACAGGCGCCGGCCGGCGTCGAAGTCCTTCGCGCGCACGGCGGCCTGGAACTCGGTGATCCACGCGGCGATGTCGGGCGGGGTCGCTGGCATGGCTCGCATTATCGCCGTGGCCCGGACCTTGTCAATCGGACGGCCAGCCGCTATTCTCCTCGCCATGGACGGGGAGCCCCTCACGCTCGACACGCTTCGCGCGCTTGCGCGTGCACGCGGCCTCGACCTCAGCGACGCGGAGCTCGCCGGCCTGCTCCCGCTGGTGGAGATCGGCCGCGCCATGATCGCCACGCTCGACAGCGCGCTGACCCGCGAGACCGAGCCCACCAGCCACTTCCGCGTCCTGTGAGAAGCGCCCGGTGAGCGAGCTCGTCTGGCGGTCCATCGGCGAGCTGGCCCGCGCCATCGCGGGTCGCGAGGTGTCGCCCGTGGAGGTCGTGCAGGCCCACCTCGACCGCGTCGCCGCCCTCGACGGCAAGCTGCGCGCGTTCATCACCGTGTCCGCCGACGCCGCGCTCGCCGCTGCCAAGGCCGCGGAGGCCGCGGTGATGGCGGGCGAGCGGCTGGGTCCGCTGCACGGCGTCCCCATCGCGCTCAAGGATCTCTACATGACGCGCGGGGTCCGCACCACCGGGGGCTCGCGCATCCTCGGGGACTGGATCCCGGAGGAGGACGCGACGGTGGTGACGCGCCTCGCCGGCGCCGGCGCGGTCAATCTCGGCAAGCTCAACATGCACGAGTTCGCGTTCGGCCCCGAGGGGCTGAACCCGCACTACGGCACGCCGTGGAATCCGTGGGACGCCAACACGCACCGGATCTGCGGGGGCTCGTCGTCAGGTTCCGGCGCGGCGGTGGCGGCGGGTCTCTGCGCGGGCGCGCTGGGCTCCGACACCGGCGGCTCGATCCGCATCCCGTCGGCGCTCTGCGGCATCACGGGGATCAAGCCGACCTACGGGCGGGTGAGCCGCGCCGGCGTGCTGCCGCTCGCCTGGTCCATGGACCACGTGGGCCCCATGTGCCGGAGCGCGGCCGACTGCGCGCTCATGCTCAACGCGATCGCGGGCTACGATCCGCGGGACCCCTCGACGAGCGTGCTTCCCGTGCCTGACTACGCCGCCGCGCTCGGGGGCGACGTGAAGGGCCTGCGCGTCGGCGTGCTCCGCTCGTTCTTCCTCGAGTCCACCGGCGTGGCGCTGCGCCAGGCGGTAGAGGAGGCGGTGCGCACCCTGGAGGGGCTGGGGGCGACCTCTACCGAGGTGAATCTGGCTTCCGCGTCGCACTCGGCCGGCGCCTCGTACGCGGTGCTCTCCCCGGAGGCCTACGCGTATCACGAGCGCTGGCTCCAGGAGCGGCCCCAGGACTACGGCGAGGACGTGCGCGAGCGGCTGCGGGTCGGCGCGTTCGTGAGCGGCAGCGACTACCTCAAGGGGCAGCGAGTCCGCGGGGTGCTCCGCGATGAAGTCAACGCCGCGCTCGCTCAGGTGGACATCCTCGTGTGCGCCACGACGCCCATCGTGGCGACGTCGGTCGGGCAGACCGAGATCACGGTGGAGCACGCCAAGCTCCCCGTGCGCACGAGCCTGATCCGCTTCACGCGCCCGTTCAATCTCACCGGTCATCCCGTCGCCTCGGTGCCGTGCGGCTTCACCGCCGCCGGCCTGCCCGTGGGGCTCCAGATCGTGGGACGCGCCTTCGACGAGGCCACCGTGCTGCGCGTGGCGGACGCCTATCAGCGCGTCACCGACTGGCACAAGCGGCGTCCCCCGATCGATCCCCCCGCGCCGCCCGCGTGACGCCGGACGACCCCGACGTCCCGGGGTCGGACTCGCCCGTCGAGCTGCCGATCGAGGATGTGCTCGACCTCCATGCCTTCGCCCCCCGCGACGTCCTCTCGGTCGTGGACGAGTACCTGCGCGCGGCCTCGGCTCGGGGCTTCGCCGAGGTGCGGATCATCCACGGTCGTGGCACCGGGGCGCAGCGCCGCGCGGTGCAGGGGCTGCTCGCGACGCATCCGCTGGTGGCGCGCTTCGCGGACGCATCCCCGGAGCGGGGCGGGTGGGGTGCGACAATCGTCATACTGCGCCGGCGGACATGACGCGGCCCTCGAGGGTCGCCCGAGGGCCGTGCAGCGAGTCTACTTCGTGACCTGGAGCGACTGGACCATCTTCATCCCGTTCTTTTCCTCGTAGCTCGCCTTCACCTCGGCGCCCGGCGAGAGCGCCTTCTTGTCCACCTTGGCCGACGCGGGGATCATCAGCGTGGTCCCGTTGTCGAGCGTGATGGACTTGCCGGCCGGATCGACGGCCTGGACCTTGCCCTTGATTTCCTCGGCGCTCGCGACGGTTCCAACCGCGAGAATGGCCACGAGAACCCCGAGCGCAACTGCCTTGAACATCGTCATGATCTCGCCTCCTGTGCTGTGGGTGGCACGTGGTAGGTCGGCACGGCCGTCTCCGCTCGCAACCTCGATGCCAGGGGCGGGCGGCGCCGGAGGCAGAACCAAATGACCGGAAGTGCCCGCCCACGCCGCGAGAGCCATCACCTAAAGGGGCCGAGCGCGTCGAGCCCGCCGAACCATTGAAAAGACTTACACGGTAGGCCCGGGCAACCTTACCCGGTGGCCGAAACGAACCCGGACGGCGTATGATCGACGCGTGAAGTCCGCGAAGCGTCGGGTCGCCCTGCTCGCCCTCGCCGGGGTGGCGCTGCTCTCCGGCGGCTGCAGCGGGACCATCTGGGCCCGCGATCTCGAGCCCGAGCTGACGCTGGAGCGCGTCCTGCCCTCATCCGTGCAGGTGGTGTTGGAGCAGCAGGAAGGCCGGCGCTTCCGTAGCGGCTCCGGGGTCGTGATCGCGGCGCGGAGTGCGGCGGAGGGGCCGGATTGCTTCATCCTCACGAGCGCCCACACGTTCGCGGGCCCCGGCCGCGGCAAGAGCGTGTTCGTGCTGTCGCAGCGGCACGAGGGGCCGGGTGTCCGCACGCCGGCGACCGTGCTCGCGGTGAGCGCGCACGAGGGCGTCGACCTGGCCTTGCTGGGGATGCGCCATGAGAACTGCCCCGTCGCGCCGATCGGTCGCCCCGCGCGCCTCGGCGAGTCGGTGTGGGTGGTGTCCTTCCCCTGGGGGCGCGAGCTCACGGTGTCGCGCGGGGTGATCAGCCAGGTGCGCCGCACCGGATCTGGGGCGGGGCACACGGTCACCGCCGGCCGCTTGATGGTGGACGCGGCCGTGAGCTATGGCTCGAGCGGCGGCGGTGTCTTCCGCGCGAGCACCGGCGAGCTGGTCGGTCTGGTCGAGGGCTATCCCACTGCGCGCGTGGCCTTCGAAGGGGGGACGTCGCCCGGGCACGTCGACGTGCCGGTCCCGGGCCAGACCTATCTCACGCCGATCGGCGACGCGGTGGAGTTCCTGCGGGGCAGCGGCCACGGGCCGCTGGTGGCCGAGGGGAAGCCCGGCTAATCGCGGTCCGCCCGGAGCAGCAGCATGCGGTCGGTGAACGAGACGACACGGCCGCCCTCGATCACGAACGAGAAGGCCTCCCGGCACCGCGCGGGCGCAGCCAGCACCACACGCTCGAGCTCGGCCTTGGCCGCCGGCGTCATCCGCGTCCGTGTGGTCCACTCCTCCCAAGGGCGCACCTTCGGGAGCACCGCCTCGTCGATGATGGTCAGGCCGGCGGCGCGCAGGAACGCCTCCCACTCCCGTCGCGGGATCGAGCGCACATGGGAGGGATCGCGGCGCTTCTCGATCTCCAAGATGAACGCCGCCGCGTCTTCGTCCTCGTGGCCGAGAATATCCTGGACCAGGAAGGAGCCGCCCGGCTCGAGCACGCGGGCGATCTGCCGCAGGGGCGGAAGGAGCGCCGGGAAATGGTGGGCGGCGATCCGGCAGGTAACCACGCCGAAGCTCGCCTCCTTGAACGGTAGCGCGTCCGCGTCGGCCATGGCGAAGCGGACGCCGCCGAGACCGCGTGACGCGGCCAGGCCGCGGGCCGCGCGGACCATGGCCTCGGTGAGGTCGGTGGAGACCACCAGGGGGGTGAAGGCGGCGAAGGCCGCGGCGGTGTGGCCGCCTCCCGTGGCGATGTCCAATACGGCCCGCGCGCCCCGCTTGCGGCCCCACGCGACGAGCGTGTCCAGATCCGCGCCGGCGGCGTGCCCCGGGCTCTGGACATACGCCTCGGCGCTGCCGCCGAACTGCGCCTGCACCCGCGCCTTGTGCGCGTCGCTCACGCGGATGACTTCCGCTCGGCGAGATGCCGGAGCAGGAACTCCTCGTCCATCGGGGTGAGATCGAATCGTCGCGCCGCCTCGTCCACCAGCGTGAGCCGGTTCGCGTCGGGGTGGTCGCGAAGCTGCTCGTCGATCCACTTGATTGCCGCCCTGATGGGTGCTTCACCTATCGCCATGTAGGCCTTCCCTCCGTCACACTACAGATCGCGGACGAGCCTCCGGGCGCGGTCGACGCGGCGGCGGTAGGCGTCGAAGGAGTTCACGACCTCCGGCGGCCGGCCGCGCAGGCGGTCGAGCGTGAACAGGGAGAACGTGATGTCGTGGGCGAGCGGGAAGTCACGGTAGAGCTGCCCGGTGACCTTCTGCGGATTCTCGGAGCGGGTGATCTCGAAGTCCTCCGTCCCGCGCAGGGGCGGGATGCGCTCGCCGTGCTTGGTCCGGATCCACTTCATCGTCCCACCGAGCAGATAGGAGAGGAAGAGGCAGTCGACCAGCATCGACTCGGTCCAGGGGATCGGCTTCTGGTAGCCGGCCACGAAGCGAGCCCCGGTGGCGAACAGGAAATTGCGCGCGGTGTCAGGATCCACGAAGTCGCAGGCGCCGAAGATGTAGCCGAGCTGTGGGCTGGGCCGGCAGTGATCGACCAGGGTCTCGAGCCGGATCACCCGGTTGCCGATGCCCACGAGCTTGCGGCGCTGGCCGTGGGATGCGATGTAGCAGACCTGGAAGTTCCGCTTCCGCCGGGCCTCCTCCAGGAGCAGGCCGAGATCGTAGCTGCTGTAGAAGCGGCGGTAGACGAGGTTGACCCGGATCCCCTCCCAGGCCAGGGACTGCTTGATGGCCTTGAGGTATGGCAGGACCGACGGCTCGTCCTCCAGCAGACGGCCCTTGCGGTTCCACATGGATTCGAGCACGACCAGACCGGGCAAGCGGGGTGTCCTTTCGTGGGCCGGAGTGGGTCCGACCGCGATGGGCTCCGATCATACCACCCCCCCGACCCTCCGCAATTGGCTGAGAGGTAATTCATCCAATTGGCTCTTTACTGGCCATTGATTCCCAAGAGAATGGCTGGCATGGTGAAGCCATGAAGATCGCCCTCGACCGAGAGGCAGGACGCGAGGGGCGCCTGCCGCTGGCGCGACAGATCCAGACCCATATCGAGCGGCTGATCGGCCAGGGGCTTCTCGCGCCTGGCGTGAAGCTGCCCGCCACGCGTGAGCTGGCGGAGGAGCTGGGCGTCAATCGCACGACCGTGGCCACCGCGTACGAGGAGCTGGTGGCGTCTGGCTGGGCTCGCGCCCACGTGGGGCAAGGCACGTTCGTGGCCGACCGCGTGCCCGGCCGCGCGCCGGCGGCCCCCGTGTCGCTGCCGCGCCTGGACTGGTCGGGCCTGCTCTCCCGACGCGCCCAGATCGTGTGGGCGGACACGCGCCGCCGTGCGGCCTACGGCCAGGTCGTGCGTCCGACCCCCGGTGTGATCTCGTTCGCCGGCGGCATGCCGGACAGCACGCTGTTCCCCACGGACGCGTTCCGCCGCGTGCTCAATGGCGTGATCCGCGAGGAGGGGCGCGAGCTCCTCCAGTACTACCAGCCCGCGGGCTATCCGCCGCTGCGCCAGTACCTCGCCGGCTACCTGCTCCGCTTCGGGGTGGAGGCGCGGCCCGAGGAGATCCTCATCGTCAATGGCTCGCAGCAGGGCTTCGACCTGGTCGCCCGCACCTTGCTCGATCCCGGCGACTACGTCGCCATCGAGCAGCCGTCCTACCCGCGCGCCATGCAGGTGTTCCGCTCGATCGGCGCCGAGCTCCTGTCCGTGCCCATGGGCCCGGATGGGCTCGACGTGGGCCATCTCGAGCGGCTGCTGGAGCGTCAGGAGCCCAAGCTCCTCTACTGTCAGCCGAGCGCGCACAACCCCACCGGGCTCACCATGGGGCTGGAGACGCGCCGCCGGCTCCTCGATCTGGCATCGCGGCGCCGGCTGCCCATCGTGGAGGACGGCTTCGACGGCACGCTCTACTACGGCGAGCGGCCGCCCGGCCCGCTCAAGGCGCTCGATCGCGCCGGCCTCGTCGTCTACGTGGGCACGTTCTCCAAGATCTTGTTCCCGGGTCTCCGCCTGGGCTGGATCGTGGCGCCGCCCGAGCTGATCGAGCGTCTCGAGATGGCCAAGCAGCTGGCGGACATCCACACGAGCCCGCTCATCCAGGCGGCCGTGTACCAGTTCTGCCAGCGCCGGCTCCTCGACCGGCATCAGGCGCGCGCCCTCAAGGAGTACGGCCGGCGGCGGGAAGCGCTGCTCGCGGGCCTGCGCGCACACATGCCCGCCGGCGTCACATGGACGGAGACCCGCGGCGGGTTCTCGCTGATGCTCACGCTGCCCGAGGGCATGGACGCGACCCCGCTCCTGCCGCGCGCGCAGTCACGCGGGGTGACCTTCACGCCGGGCAACGCGTTCTTCGTGGACGGCGGGGGCGAGCGGATGCTCCGTCTGTCGTTCTCCGCGCTCCCGCTCGCCCAGGTGGAGGAGGGCACGCGCCGGCTCGGCGAGGCGATCCGCGAGCAGGCGCGGCAGCCCGGCCGTGCGGCCCGCGAGGCCGTGCTGGCGGTGCCGCTGGTATGAAGCGCGACACGCTCGCCGCCCGCGGGGGCCGGGACATGCCCTCGGCCAGCCGGCCCCTCGTGGCCCCCATCTATCAGACCAATGTCTACGTGTTCGAGGACATGGACACGGTGGAGTTGGTGTGGGAGGGCAAGAAGGCGGGCTTCGTGTACGGTCGCTACGGCACGCCCAACCACGCGATGCTCGAGGATCTGGTAGCGCGGCTCGAGGGGGCGGAGGCGGGCGTGGCCTGCTCGTCCGGGATGGGGGCCACGACCGCATGGCTTCTCAGCCTGCTCGCCTCCGGCGACCACATCGTGTCGGCGCGCGATCTCTACGGCACCACCGCGGGCTTCCTCTCGAGCGACGGCGTGCGCCTCGGCGTGGAGACCACCTTCGTGGACGCGACCGACACCGCCGCCATCCTGGCCGCCGTGCGGCCCAACACGCGGGCGGTCTTCGTGGAGGCCATCTCGAACCCCCTGCTGCGCCTGGTCGACCTTCCCGCGGTGGCCGCCGCGGTAGTGCCGCGGGGGATCGATCTCGTGGTGGACGCTTCGATGGCGTCGCCCGCGGTGCTGCGGCCCATCGAGCACGGCGCCACCATGGTGATGCACAGCCTCACCAAGTTCATTTCCGGCCACGGCGACGTGACGGGTGGTCTCGTCCTGGGCCGGAAGGAGCCCATGGCCAGGGTGCGCGCAGCGATGATCCGGGCGGGGGCGAACCTGGGCCCGTTCGACGCCTGGTTGGCCACCCGCGGGGCGCGCACTCTCGAGGTGCGCATGGCGCGGCAGTCCGCGACGGCTCTCGCATTGGGTCAGCATCTCGAGCGGCATCGCGCGGTCGCGCGCGTGTACCACCCGGGCCTCGCCTCGCATCCGCAGCACGGACTCGCCAAGCGGCTCATGACCGGACCCATGGGGTCCATGCTCTCCTTCGACCTCGCGGGCGGCGCGCTCGCGGTGGAGGCGTTCATGGCCCGGGCGCGCGCCATCGAGTTTGCGCCGAGCTTCGGCGACGTGGCCACCACATGGACCTATCCGGCGCGGACTTCGCACCGCAACGTGCCCGACGCGGACAAGGCGGCGCTTGGAATCGGCCCGGGCCTCATCCGGCTGTCGGTGGGGCTCGAGCACGTGGACGATCTCGTGGCCGAGCTGGACGAGGCCCTGCAATGAGCGCCGTCGCCGTCACGCCGGCGCGCCGCGTGGAGCCGGTCATCCTCGAGGGGCGGCACGTGCGGCTGGAGCCCCTGACGCCGGTGCACGCCCCGGCCCTCGTCGAGGCGGCGAGCGGGCGGCGCGACTCGTATGGCTTCACGGTGGTGCCCGGGACCCTCGCGGAGGCGCGGACCTATATCGAGAGCGCCCTCGCCGACCAGGCGGCCGGCCGCGCGCTGCCGTTCGCGACGCGGTCCCGCGCCGCCGGGCGCGTCGTCGGGAGCACGCGCTTCGGCAATATCGAGTTCTGGGCGTGGCCGGCGGACAGCCCGCATGCCCGGTCCGACGGCACGCCCGACGTCGTGGAGATCGGGTGGACGTGGCTGGCCGCGGGCGCCCAGCGCACCGCGGTCAACACCGAGGCCAAGCTCCTCATGCTCACGCACGCGTTCGAGAGTTGGCGCGTGCGCGCGGTCAAGCTCAACACCGACGCGCGGAATGCGCGCTCGCGCGCCGCCATCGAGCGGATCGGCGCCCGCTTCGACGGGGTGCTCCGCGCGCATCGCCCCGCATCGGACGGCGGCATCCGCGACACCGCGGCCTTCTCCCTCCTCGCCGAGGAGTGGCCGGCGGCGCGCGCCAAGCTCCGTGCACGGCTCACCGAAGGCCACCACACACCGTAGGAGGGAGAGAACCCATGGAATCCGGGACGCTGAGACTGAAGGTCGGACTGGCGGAGATGCTCAAGGGCGGCGTGATCATGGACGTGACCAACGCCGAGCAGGCCAAGATCGCCGAGGACGCGGGCGCCGTCTCGGTGATGGCGCTCGAGCGCGTGCCGTCCGACATCCGGCGCGACGGCGGCGTGGCCCGCATGTCGCCGGTGAAGAAGATCCAGGAGATCCAGCGGGCGGTGTCCATCCCGGTGATGGCCAAGTGCCGTATCGGCCACTTCGTCGAGGCGCAGATCCTCGAGGCCCTGGGCGTGGACTACATCGACGAGTCCGAGGTGCTCACCCCCGCGGACGAGCACTTCCACGTGGACAAGTTCGCCTTCAAGGTGCCGTTCGTCTGCGGTTGCCGCGACCTCGGTGAGGCGCTCCGCCGCATCGGCGAGGGTGCCGCCATGATCCGCACCAAGGGCGAGGCGGGCTCCGGCAACATCGTCGAAGCGGTGCGCCACATGCGCTCGGTGACCTCGGGCATCCGCCGGCTCCGCACCCTCGGCCCCGAGGAGCTGATGACCGAGGCCAAGAACCTCGGCGCGCCCTACGAGCTGCTGCGGAAGATCGCTGCCGACGGCAAGCTCCCCGTGCCCAACTTCTCCGCGGGCGGCATCGCCACCCCCGCCGACGCCGCGCTCCTGATGCAGCTCGGCGCCGCGGCGGTGTTCGTGGGCTCGGGCATCTTCAAGTCGTCCGATCCGTCGGCCCGCGCGCGGGCCATCGTGCAGGCCACCACGCACTACAAGGATCCCGACGTGCTGGTGAAGGTCTCCGAGGACCTGGGCGAGGCCATGCCCGGCATCGAGACGTCCAAGCTGAAGGAGTCCGACCTCCTCCAGACGCGCGGTTGGTAGTGAGCAGCCACAACGCGTACGTCCTGCCCGCCGGTCTGCCCGTGCCCATGGACGATGGGGCCACCGCCCATCTCCCGGGCGCGGCGGTCCCGGGCATCGCCCTGCCCGCCACGTCGGGCCGGATGGTGGCGCTCGACCTGTGGGCGTCGACGCCGGGCGTGCTCTTCTTCTACCCGCGAACCGGGGAGGCGGGCCGGCCGGCCGGGCCCGAGTGGGATGCCATCCCCGGGGCACGGGGCTGCACGCCGCAGAGCTGCGGGTTCCGCGACCTCCACGCCGGGTTCGTCGCGCGCGGCGTGCGCATCACCGCGGTGAGCACCCAGACGACGGACTATCAGCGGGAGTTCGTGACACGCAATCACATCCCCTTCGAGATCCTGAGCGACGCGGGACTCGCCCTCACACGCGCCCTCCGTCTGCCAACCTTCGAGTACCCGGTGGAGCGCGGCGGCCCGACCACGCTCATCAAGCGAATGGCCTGGTACGTGGAGGCTGGCCGCATCGCGCATGTCTGGTATCCCGTATTCCCGCCCGACAAGAACGCGGAGGTCGTGCTGGCCTGGCTGGAGAGGGAGGGGCGCCGGTGACACGCCCCATCGGCGTCCTCGCGCTCCAGGGGGACTTCGCGCTGCATGCCGCCGCCCTTGGGCGCGTGGGCGCCCCCGCGGTCGAGGTGCGGAAGCCGGACGAGCTGGGGGAGGTCGCCGGCCTGATCATGCCGGGCGGGGAGAGCACGACCCTGCTCAAGCTCATGGACGCGTGGGACTTCTTCCCCGCGCTGGAGAAGTTCCACGCCGGGGGGTCGCCGATCTTCGGTACCTGCGCGGGGCTGATCCTGCTGGCCAAGGAGGTCGAGAGCCCGCGCCAGCGCTCGCTCGGCTTCATCGACGTCACCGCCGAGCGCAACGCCTATGGGCGACAGAGGGAGTCGTTCGAGACCGAGATCACCGCCGACCTGGGCGACGGCCCCCGGCCCATCAAGGCCGTACTGATCCGAGCGCCCCGAATCCGGCGGCTGGGGCCCGGGGTGACGCCGCTCGCCGAGCATCGCGGCGAGACCATGATGGCGCGCCAGGGGTCGGTGCTCGTGGCTTCCTTCCATCCCGAGCTCACCGACGACCCGGCCGTCCACCGCTACTTCCTGGAGATGGTCCGGTCGAGCGGCGCCTGAGGGCCCGACCACCAAGTCATTGCTCGGCCGTCGAATTCACGCCCTTGGTCGCCCGGCCAACCGGGCTGATTCCCGGGGAGATCTCGCAAGTCCGCACCATCGCTTGACAGGTTCCGCGGCGGCGGGGATACTCTGGTCCGACCAGCACACCAGGATTACTCGGACGCCCGTCCTTTCAGAGGGAGGCAAGCATGGCGCATTTCTCGTGCGAGGTCGTCTACCGCGGCATCTTCCAGAAGAACCTGGCCGCCCGCATCTGCCGCGGCATCGTCCTCTCCGCCCGCAAGGCCGGCCGCTGGGGCATCGCCTTCGGGCGTTACGGCGACAGCCCGCAGCGGAACGGTATCCCCGCGAAGGACTTCGCGATCGTGGCCGACACGCAGGAGGAGCTCGAGCAGAACATGGCGCGCTACGAGCCCAAGGAGGTCGACGTCACGATCTGCGTGGATGACACGCTCTCCAAGGGGGTAGAGTCCTGGGCCTGGTATGGGCTACAGCCCATCAATCAGCTGACCCTGCCCAACGGCACCCTCCTGATGACCTCGCTCCAGTCGTTCGACGCCCTGCTCGAGGACATCCACAAGAAGGACACGCCCTACACGCTCGCGCTGCTGAGAGCAAAGGCGTCGTTCTCGGGCCTCTGGGTATACCGCGAGGACCACACCGAGGCGCGCATCCTC